>JAKAZF010000108.1 GCA_021826605.1 Planctomycetota bacterium
TATGTTGAGGATCGAGGACGCCGCAGACGGCCGTTTGCCGCCCCAAGGCACTCCCGGCGGAGTTTCCAAACAGGCTCTTAAAAAGCCAGGGATCAGGACCATTAAGGCCTTGCAGAATCTGTCACAGGCCCGTTCCATTTTTCAAATTTAACGGTGCGCCGGGCGGCGCACATGGATGACGATTGTTTGTCCAGTGGCAAGTCCGGTATAATCTCTGTCATGTCGCAGGTAATTGAAAAACCTGAATTTCCCATTGAATTAAGCGGTCCATACGCATGGGCGTATCGGCATCGCATTCGATTGTGGTCCGGTTTTCTGCTGTTGGTATTTGTACCGATGCTGGGAATCGGCGTGTATTTGAATCCCAGCCCCGCGGGTCTGGCAACGCATACGCAACTGGGCCTGCCACCCTGCGGATTTTATACCGAATATGGCTGGCCCTGCCCTACCTGCGGCTACACCACGGCGGTATCCCATGTCGCCCATGGACAATGGCTCACAGCTCTGGCAACACAGCCCGGTGGTGCCATGGTCGGTTTTCTGGCGGTGGCAAGCGTGATCGTCGGAGGCCTGGGTGTGACCACCGGCAAATGGTATGGCCCATCATTCTTCTGGTTTGCATGGAACCGGTGGAAGATTCTGATCTGCGCTGCGGCGATCATATTGGGCGCATGGGGATATAAAATTTTTATTATGAGTGCATGGTTCCGTCACCACGGTTAGAATCCCCACTTGGCGGAGCTTTGGCGAGCTTACAGCGGACTGAAAAACCGGCCCGCGTGCGGAAGAATCAGGCATAGCGGGTAGTTCATAGCCAGGAACAACGAATGAATATTATTTTTCCTACAACTCGATACGTTAAATACATGACACCCGGCGGCGTGGCAATGGTTCTGACCATGCTGGTGCTGTTCATGGGAATCGGCGGCTGCACATTTCTTGGATTGGCGGCTGAAAACGCCATGGGCGTTGCGGTAAAGCCGCAATACCGCGGGTTGGAAAAGCAGAGCGTGGCCATTGTGGTATATGAAGATGCCTCAACCATGTTCACCTATCCGCAGGCGCAGGAGGAAGTTTCCGCATTTGTTTCCGCAGCGCTGAAAAAGCATCTTCCCAAGGCACATATTCTGGATTATCACCTGGTATTGAACTACCAGAATGCCAATCCCAACTGGGATGTTTTACCCGTGAAAACCATCGGCCGGCATTTCGGCGTTTCGCGCGTGGTGTACATTGAATTGCTGAATTATACGGTGCACTCCCAGCAGACCAATTACGTTCTGCAAGGGGATATCGCGGCCCATGTTGCCGTTTACAACATGAACATTCCAGGTGATGGCGAAGTGTTTCACACGGATATTGATGCCAGATGGCCAAAGGGCGGGCCACTGCCGGGATATAACACCGATGCCAATACGGTACGTATGAATACTTTGCAGCGATTCAGCACCCTGCTGGCCCGCTGCTTTTACACCTGGCATAATCGAGGCAATGGCTATGCGAATTAAAGCATTTTATCTCAAAGCGACTTTACTGGCCACGCTGATGATCACGACCGCTTTTTGTCTGGGCGGATGTGAATTGGCTTATCTTTTTGCCGGCAACGGTTCTCATGCGGCACTTTACAAACTGCCCGTGAAGAACCGGGTTCTGGTGCTGATCGATACATCCGCCAACAGCCAGTTAAGCATTCATGCCATGGCCACGTTGATGACACTGGTAAATCAAACGCTTTATTCTCACAAATGCGCGAATCAATTTGTACCGGCCTTCCGGATTGTGGCTCTGCAGCGACAAAACCCGGAGAAATACCATTCCATGGGAATTGCGGACATCGCCCATGCGGTCCATGCCAATGATGTTATTTATATCTACGTGAAACGCTTTGATATCACGCTCGAAAGTGCGGGGCAACTGACCAAAGGAAGTGCGGACGCGATGGTAAAAGTTGTCGATGAAAACGGCAATCGCCTCTGGCCGAAAGACGGTTCCCCCGGAGCATCCATCATTGCCCGCATTCCCACCTCCACGGCTGTAAGTCAAAGCCCGCAAGCTGTCGAAAACGGCCTGGTCGTCATCCTGGCCCGCCGCATTTCACGCATTTTCTACCGCTACGCAGTAGGCTTCCAGCCCAAGTCGGAATGATTTCGTGGCCGCGATTGTTGGACAAAACTCGGCCATACACAACCGGCACCGGCTGTTACAATCGTTGATCAAAAGACACATTCCATTGTTTTAGACGGTTTCGCCCGCAATGCTCTGCCCCGCCATCGGCAGGCGCGGCCGAAAGCATTATTTCTAACCTAACCTTCGCACTTTGCGTGTGTTTTTGATCGAAAAAAATAGGAAAAGGGCCTTGTCGCTATCAAAAAGCGGTGTTTTTTTTCAAAACCGTTCTGGTACAGACCTACTTGGGGGAAATTTACTGTCTTTTTGGGGCCTTGTTTGCGATATTAATACCCATGTTCATCAGTGCCAGTGATCGCAAGAAGAATGGGAAATCGCACACCTATCATCGCGTGATGGAGAAGCGGTGCGTCGCCGAGGGGCGATGGATACAGCGGCAGGTGGCCTATCTGGGCGAACTCACCAGTTCGCAGAAGGAGTCCTGGCAAAGAGCCTTGCGGGTCTTTGATCCGCAGCGTGGGCAAATGCAAACCATGACGCTGTTTGCCGAGCCCGAAGTGGTTCCCCCGGACCAGCTCAACAGCGTGGCGATCTGTTTGAATCAGATCAAGCTTCACCGTCCCCGGTTTTATGGTGACTGCTGGCTGGGTTGTGAACTGTGGCGCGAGTTGCAGTTGGATCAGTTCTGGCGTTCGCGTCTGATGGCCGATGGGCGTTCAGGTGTGGCGTGGGAGAAGGTACTGGCTTTGCTGGTGGTCAATAGACTCATTGCACCGGGCAGCGAGTTCCGCCTGCATCGCCAGTGGTTTAATCGCAGTGCCATGGATGAACTCCTGGATGTCGATGGCGCAGTGGCCTGCAAAGATCGGTTATACCGTTGTCTGGATCGGATTATGGAACATCGTGCGGATTTGTTCCGGCACCTGCAGAGGCGTTGGAGGGACTTGTTCAGCGTCTCGTTTGATGTGTTGTTGTATGATCTGACCAGCACGTACTTTGAAGGATTATGTGAGGAGATTCCCATGGCCAAGCATGGCTACAGCCGTGATGGCCGTCCGGATTGTCGGCAAGTGGTCATCGCGTTGATTGTGACCCCGGACGGCTTGCCGATGGCGTATGAGGTTATGCCCGGCAATACATCGGATAAAACCACCCTTTCATCATTCCTCAAAAACATCGAAGACCTGTACGGTCAGGCCCGGCGGGTGTGGATCATGGATCGCGGGATTCCCACCGAGCAGACTCTGGCGGAGATGCGGAACCGTGGCATTGATTATCTCGTTGGCACACCCAAGGGAAAACTACGTGCTCTTGAGCGGCAACTTCTGGATAAGCCATGGAAGCAGGTTCGCGACGGTGTGGAGGTCAAGCTCTCGCAGGATGCGTTGGAACTCTGGGTTCTGGCAAAGAGCGTCGGGCGGCAGGACAAGGAAGTGGCTATTCGTCGCAGGAAATTAAGACGGTTCTTTAAGGGCCTGTTGGCCCTGCGCAGAAGCCTGCCAAATCGGGACCAGTTATTGCAACGCATCGGGGTGTTGCGGCACGAAGCCGGACGCGCTGCGGGACTGGTGGCCATTGAGATTCCCAAGGCCAGAGAACCCGTGACCCGTGAAACATTCCGTTACCGTTTACGCACGGAGGAGTTCAAGGAGGCGGAAAGACTTGATGGCCATTACCTTCTGCGCACCAGCCTGAAGGCGGAGGATCCTGAAGTGCTCTGGCAACGGTACACCCAACTGACAAATATTGAGGCCGCGTTCAAATGCCTCAAGAGTGATTTGAATATTCGCCCCATTCATCATCAGGTTCAGCCCCGGGTGGAGGCGCATATCTTCGTGGCGTTCATGGGATACGCCCTGACGGCAACCCTGCAGATGCGCACCCGCCAGCACGCACCGGGCCTGACACCCCGTGCGGTGCTTGAGCAACTTGCCGCAATCCAGATGATTGATGTGCATCTTCCGGTCAACGACGGGCGCTGTCTTGTGATGGCCCGCCATACTGAACCGGAACCGGAGCAGCAATTGCTGCTCAATAAGCTGGGGCTGCATCTTCCGGAACAGCCGCCACCGAAGATCTACGCCAGTCAATTGGCGGCCCTGGCACCGTATATGGAGGTAGCCCCCCCCTGAATTCCGCATGAGTTTATGGTACAGACTTTTACCCCTGGTTGAACGCCAGAGCCTTTTTTTGTGCCAAAGTGCGAAGGTTGGGTTATCTGCGTGATGGCGGATTGCGGACCTTGATTCCATGGCGATCTGATGCGGAAAGCCATTGATTCGACGGCCTGGTTTTATGGCCGGTATTTTTCAAAGGAGACATCATGTTTATCCAACCCCACCTCAATTTCGAGGGGCGGTGCGATGAAGCGATCTCGTTTTATCGTACGGCCCTGGGCGCTCAAGTGCTCATGCTGCTGCGGTACAAGGAAATTCCATCTGATCCGGATCCACAGAAGTGGAAACCATCGCCGGATCTGGGGGAAAAAGTATGCCACGCCGCCGTTCGCGTAGGTGAAACGGTAATATTGGTGTCGGATGGCAAAAGTCTTGGAAATCCGACGTTCAAGGGCATCATGCTTTCCCTGAATGTTCAAAGTGATGCGGAGGCCAAAGAATATTTTACAGCGCTTTCCAACGGAGGATCCGTGTTTATGCCGTTGGAAAAGACCTTTTTCTCATCCAGTTTCGGCATGGTTGCCGACCGCTTTGGTGTGCATTGGATGGTGCATGTCGTGCAGCAGTCGCCGGCCGACCGACCGAACCGGTAAAAAAGGCAACTTGCTTGCAGCGGGACGGCAAGGTTAAGATACACCTCGGACTGATTGCAAACTGCGGGTCAGTTCATTGGTGTCTTGCGCCCGGTGCTCGGCGTTACGCAGGCATGCGACAGGGCCACAGTTGAGCCTTGTTATCCGTGTCGCGTGACGAATAAATCTCTTTCTGAATTATTGACGGAGTTTCCCATGACTTATGCCCAATCGATGTTGCCGGAGTTTGATCAGGAAATGGCCAATACGCGCAAAGTGCTGGAACGTATTCCCGACGATAAGCTTGAGTGGCAGCCGCACCGAAAATCTCACACCATTGGCTGGAATGCCAATCACCTCGCGGATATGGTCAATTGGCTTACCGTTATACTGACATCGCCGTCGCTGGATCTTGCTCCCGTGGGCGGCCAACCGTATCAGGTGCCTGCCCTTGCGAGCCGCGGCGATATATTGCGGCATTTCGATCGCAATGTCAGTGCTGCGCGAAGCGCACTGTTGGCGGCCAAAGATGAGCAGTTCGGTCAGACTTGGACGCTGCTAAGCGGCGGTAAACCGATTCTGGCGATGCCGCGGGCTGCGATGATCCGCAGTTTTGTCCTCAATCACATTATTCACCATCGTGCCATCGTGTGTGTGTATCTGCGTTTGAACGATGTTCCGGTTCCGGGCATGTACGGGCCATCCGGCGACGAATAATCTCGTAACGTGCTTGATCTGATCCGAGAGGTAAATGCCGCATTGCCCTGGCGTGCCGTACGGTGTCGAACAGCGGTTCAAGATTAAGCGTCTTCAACGCTTTACGCCCGATCTGCAGCCGGTCATTGGGTTGCGGTCAACATTTCGTCCCGGCGCTGAATTACGCGCGGATCGCACCGGATGGCAATAAATGATCTGATCTTCGTTCCAGGCTCGCACAACATATGCCAACTCCGGCAATTCATGCGTAATGCCACCGCATTGCGCTATCGCTAAATATTTTTGCGCTTCCCATGCTTGCGGGCATTAAACGGCGCTGTATCGTTGATTGTTTGACGGAATCGCCGATGAATGACCGCATTCATCTTATAAAAGAGATCATCACGATGCGCAATCGCCATCATAGTAGCCACGCTTCGCAGGCCATTGATCGAAGTAAAAATAAACATGATCGGTCTCGGTACCGGGTGAAGCCAATGCCATTGGCATCGGTTGCGTTGTCCTGGTTACTCCTGACGCTGCTGCAGCTCTCGCCGGTGCGGGCTGCCGGCCCCATCCTTTCTCAGCTTGCGGAGCATGGTCAACGGAAGGGGCTTACATTGGCCGACAGCATTCCCGGTTTTCAAGGAAAGCACTATGTGACAGGCTTTGTAAAGCCCGGCGACCGGTTGATTCTGATATTCCAGGTTCCGCAATCCGGGTTGTATGACGCAAATATCCGTTACAGTTCTCCGGGGAAAAAGGGCTTTTCACTGACGATCAACGGAAGTGAATATTCGAGCATGTTTCCCGCCTCGCCAGACCGCTTCGCCAATTTTGATGCCGGGCTGGTGGAATTAAAGGCGGGGAAAAATGTGGTCTCCATTGGCAGAGGATGGGGTTATTTCAGTATTGATTCAATCACCTTTACCGCGACCCGCAAGTATCCACCCCCGATTCGGCCAAGTCCACGCTTATGTGATCCGGATGCCACGCCGCAGGCGCGAGCATTAATGCGCCACCTCGTTATGGCGTATGGTCGAAGAATGTTGACTGGCGTCTACAGCGCCGCGGATGCCAGTTATGTGCACAGAGTAACGGGGCAATACCCATCGATCATCGGAGGCGACCTGATGGATTATTCGCCCACCCGGTTGAAGTATGGGGCTGATCCGCACCATGAAGTGCAACAACTCATCGGCGCTGCGCGGCAGGGATTCATCATTACCGTTTCCTGGCATTGGAATGCTCCGGCTGAGCTAATCAAGGACAATTACGTCAACGCGCAGGGAAAGATGGTAAGCTCGCACTGGTGGTCCGGCTTTTACACCAAATCAACCAGATTTAATATCGCCGAGGTATTGGCGCATCCCGGCGGCAAAAACTACCATTTATTGATCAGTAACATCGATGCCATTGCCGCGCAACTGAAGAAATTTGACAATGCGGGTATACCGATCCTGTGGCGACCCCTGCATGAAGCATCCGGCGGCTGGTTCTGGTGGGGAGCACATGGCCCCAAGCCTTTCAAAAAGCTGTGGCGATTGATGTATAACCGACTGACCTTCCATTTTCATCTGCATAATTTAATCTGGGTTTACACCACCGCGGGTACGGGCGCATGGTATCCTGGAAATAAATATGTGGATATTGTCGGGGTGGATCAATATCCCAAAAACGCCGATGATCCGCTGAGTAAATTGTGGTGGAACTGCCAGAAGCATTTCTCCAATAAAGTTATCGCCATGACGGAATTTGGCGGCGTGGTGAACGCGGAGAAGTCATTCCATTTCGGTGTCTATTGGGATTACGCGGTAAGTTGGGTCGGTCGTGTCAGGCCGCAATATGAAAATCGCAGTTCCCTGAAGAAGCTATACAATCAGCTGGATGTGCTGACCTATTCCCAAACGAAAAACTGGCTGCATTACTGAATTCTCTCGTGCGGCAGCGCGGATATGGGAATGGGAGATTTCAGAATCGATTCGACGTGTGCCGTGTTTATCGATCGGCGGAATGTGAGGTTGAGAGTCAGGTAGTGTTTATTTACTTGCGATACTCCGGGTTCAATTTTCTGGCGTTAGACTTCCCTTACGGGCGCGTCGCCGCGGGCATCACCGCACCGGCGCAACCGATGGCGGATCGCCGACGAGGGTGCCAAGATCAGTCATGGCTTATGCGGCTGTATGCCCTGCAACGGCAAATCATGGACAATTCGTTATAATCAGTTTGTGAATATCGGCTTTGGAAAAAGAGTCAGCGTATGTCTGTAGAGTCTGTCGATCGCAAGCTTGCCACCGCAAACCCGGCGTCGGGAACCG
>JAKAZF010000109.1 GCA_021826605.1 Planctomycetota bacterium
GCGTTTGCAGAATAAATAAATCGGATTTGACTTGGGGCAGCCATTCGAGGCGTGTGGCGGAATGGATCGGCACCGGCCACTTCATTACGGACCCGGCCTGTTCATCAATCCATTCTTTGATGTCATTATTGGGATTGGCATGATCCATCTGCCATTGCATGGTTTCCCGTGAATATACCAGAGTTGGACCAAAGATTTCGGTGGTTTTCCGCGCATCCGCGGACGCCGCATTGATATTGGTTGCCAAGAAGTGAACATCTTCCGAAGTGAGCAGGCGTTTGCCCTGATTTCCCCATGAAATGTAGGAACCAGCGGGCAGCCTTAAGCCGGTTGGTGTTTTAACGCCCGCATGTAAATAAGCCCATATTTCCCAGCGCAAACGCTCGGGAACGGTGGCTATGACATTCCAGGATTCCCAGGCATCAAATGTTTCCGTCAGCGGATAATGGCGGACATTGGTATCCGCAAGAATGGCCGCGTGCATCAGTGTATACGCCAACTGATAGGTGTAACCCAGGCTCGGATCATTCCAGAAATCCGTATTGCGGGTGCCGATTTCATTCCATGCGCCCGCCCAGGTCTGATCCACAAAAATATCGAGGTAGCCTTCTTTGGCGATCGTCTCGAGATCACAGCAGTTGCAGCGCCAATCACCAATCGCGCTGGCGGCATTGGAGTACATCATCACCAACGCCTGGGGGTTGGCCTGCTTGGTTTCACGCACCAGCGCCGCGGTGGTGGCCGTCCATTTACGCGCTAATTCCGCTGTGGGTGCCAGCAGCCCGTATTGTCCGCGCCGCTCATAGGGAATCGGAAATCCAAACGAGTCCCGCAGCATAATGGCATCAAGTCCCGCCGCCTTGGAAAGACTGCCCCATTGCAATGCGAACATCTGGTGAACGGGCATCCCTTCCGGAATGCCGTCCGGCAGGCCTCCATAATGTTTCGGATCGTGATGCAGCAGATTGCCGGGATCAAAGTACAAAAATGGAGGTTTGATTCCGATGGCAGCGGTAAATATCTCCGGATGGTCCGCCAGAAAGCTGGGCCTATTGCCATAATTTGTCTTCAACGTACCATAAGCGGCAGTCCATGCCAGCGTCAGTGAACCAACTCTTAAATCAGTTATTCCACGTTCATTGGCTCCGCCCCGCAGGAGCATGCAGAGTTGTTTCAGATCGCCGTACGTCCACGGCCCGTAAGCATGCGGCGGGACACTTTTCGCCTGCCCAAAGCGCATGTCCCATTGTTCGATCCTCTGGCCCCAATTGCCGGTCAGCGGTGCGGTTTCAGCAACCCATGGCTGTTGCCCGGCCACAGAGCCACCACCGCCAATGGCAGGCATGAGAATGCGCTGCGCAAGATCACCCGACCAATCCATAATGTATTCGGGCGTCCAACCGACATTGAGAATCACGCCGCGATATCCTTCCACACCGGTAAACAATGGTGCGTACCGATGCCAGAACTCTTCGACGGAGCTGACCATATCATGTTGTTTGAACCAGTAGAGATCCAACTCCAACCAGCGATCCGCAGCCGCAGATCCCGGTGTAATCGGGGGCACGCTGACTGGCCGCACGGCAGTCTGCACGCCGGATTGCGTGGCGCAACCCGCAGTCAGCGAGCCAACCGCCGCCGTGGCCGTGGCCAAACCGCAAAGCTTGAGAAAATCCCGGCGTTCAACCCCGTTGGAAATAGGACTGGTCATAATCACTCCATAAAATAGTGTCGGTATTATAGTGCAGACGCTGTACCTTTGTCAGGTGCCACAGTGTTTGCTCGTTGTTCGTCGCTTTTTGTAGAAATGTGCTCTCCGGTTGTTTTCCTGCTCCAATTACTGCGGCGGCTCCCCTCTTGATACTAAAAATGGGTATACCGCTGGGACACTGGGACATTGGAACGGTTTGCTACGCCGGCAGCACCGTGGTGTGGGAGGTCAGGCAGGCGTGGCTGATGCCTTGATGATCCCGCAAAATCAGGCCTTCCAGCGGATCGATATCGGCCACAGTTCCCTCCAGCACGGTGCCGGCATGGGATACGCGGATCTTCTGCCCCAGCATGCGACAGCGCGACCGCCAGAGCGGTATAAGTTCCTCGCCGGAAGCCAGCGGATAACATCGGTGATGCAGGTGCTGCAGCAGGGAAACCAGAACATTGGTGTTATCCCATTCGATTCGGCGAATCATGGCCAGAGAAATCGCGTGCGGGGCCAGATCAGGTGGAAAATCCTTGTGCGTCTGCATGACATTGACGCCAACGCCAATGACATAATCCGTCTGCGCGGGGTCGCGTGCATTGGCGCGCGTCTCAATCAATACGCCCGCAATCTTGCGGCCATCAATCATGACATCGTTGGGCCACTTGAGATCCGCACGGCGGTGCGAGAGTCCCGACAGGCTTTCCGCCACTGCCAGGCCGGCGGCCAGTGACAGCGTTTCGACGGGCAAGTTGCACGCCGGAAGAAGAAGGGATACCAGTGCGGACTGGCCGGGCTTGGCTTCCCAACTGTTTCCACGCCGCCCTCGACCGCTGGTTTGAAAATCGGCAATCACCGCCACAGGCTTGTCGGCACCACTGGCCGCAGCGGCAAAACATTCGTCATTGGTGCTTCCAGTCTGGGCAAATGTCCGGGTATCAAGGTCGAATCCCCGATCCTTCAATAGCGAGAGGAGCACCGGCAGCATGAATGTAAAACCGATCCGCACCATTCTTATCATGGGTCCGGTGCGGATGATTTCACATCCGGAGGTCTCGAGAACAGATACAACCTCGTCCGCCAGAACGGGCTGCACATTGATTTGATCGCTCAATTCGAAAAGCGATATGGCGGGAGCATTGAATAGCGCGGCGATAGTTTTGGCAAGGAGGTGCCATGCCGTCTTGCTCAAAGATTCTTGCATATCCGGAGAAATATCTTCGGGTAACATGGGAGTTGTATCACTCATTTGCAGGTATTTCCATAGCTAAGTCCAAGCATGGCGCGGAATGCGTCAATGCTCCAACGCTGATGCGATCCACCCGTGTCGCGGCGATGGCGGCGATGGTGGCGAGTGTCACGCCCCCCGATGCTTCCAGCAACGGGGGGCCGCCGCAATGGAATTCGTCACGCAAATACACCGCTTGTCGCATCTGGTCCAATGTCATATTGTCCAGGAGAATAATGTCCGCCGCGCCCGGAAGGGCTTCCTTCAATTGCGCCAAGGTGTCCACTTCCAGCCAGAGAGGTATTGACGTGGGCAATTTTGCCCGGACGTTTCGCGTCAAGTCCGCCAATGACGCAGCGCTTCCGTGTTGTCGCCGCCAAGCCGCAATATGATTGTCTTTCAGCATGACGCCATCATACAGTCCCATGCGATGGTTCACGCCGCCGCCGCAACGAACCGCGTATTTTTCCAGCGTCCGCCAGCCTGGTGTGGTTTTGCGCGTATCGCATACCACAGGACCATGCACGGCGCTTCCGGTGGCGGCGGCCTGCACATATTGGCTCGTTAAGGTGGCGATGCCCGATAGCCGCCCGATGAAATTCAGCACCACCCGTTCCGCTGAAAGCAGCGCTCCGGCCGGGCCGGTGATGTGCGCCACAATGTCACCTGATGCAACGCCGCGGCCATCGGCGATCATAATCCGGCAATGAAAGCGGGAGTCATAATATTTTAGAATTTCCGCAATGAGAAATGTTCCGGAAATTATCCCGAAGTTCCGGGCAACAATTGTGCCCGTGGCAAAGAGTTCCGGCGGAATGCAGAGTGCCACGGTTCGATCCATGGACTCCATGGACCGAACGTCATCCCCGTGTGTATCCGGCAAGCCCCCGAGGTCTTCGCGGACAGCCAGTTGAATCAACGCGCGGACGGGTTCGTCCAATGCCGGCGCAGTAGGCAAAATCAACTCCCTTGCGTCCAATCATTCATCTTCATCTTCGTCATAAAAAATGTCTTCTTCATCATCGTCCATATCGTCGTCATCATACCCGCCGCCCGCATCATCATCTTCAAAGTCATCGTCGTCTTCGTCATCCTCATCGTCCTCATCCTCATCGTCTTCCTCTTCCTCCTCATCCTCATCGAGATCATCCTCATCCTCATCGCGCCGGCGTTTGGCCAATGCCAGCATGGGATCAGCCCAGCAGTCTTCCGCTGCGGCATCAACCAGATCGGCCAATACCGCGGAACATGTCAGCAACGCGGCATCTCCCGGCCAGCCGGAAAAAGTGACGGCATTCCCCGATGTGGAGATACCCCAATACTCGGTGTTCAACGATTCCACACAACACTGCATGACCATAATGATTCTCCAAATCTGGTGCGGCTCCGTCGGCTTTCAGCCGGTGCAGGACAATCATGCAACCGGTCAAAAAACATCCCGCGACGGTCGGCCGCAAGCAATTCAGCCGCCGGTAAAATACAGGCAATTTTGGACAAGTCAATGGTACTGCGCATAATTACAGTCGATAATGGACGACCAGGCATCCCGGTGGGCGGTTCCGCCGGAGGCAGGAATTCAACGCGAAAGGAATTCGGATGAATAAAAACAGGAAAATCGCCATTTTTCCAGGCACTTTTGACCCGCCGACGCTGGGGCATCTTGATGTCATACGCCGCGGCTACAAGCTTTTTGATAATCTGATTGTGGCCATTGGGCGCAATCCGGAAAAATCCGAATTGTTCCCTTTGCCGCAACGGCTGAAATTAATAAGGGATCTGGTAGCGGATCTTCCGACCGTCTCCGTTGAGGCGTATGAGGGATTGACCGTGGAACTGGTGCATCAGCGCGGGGCTGTGGCCATACTTCGTGGATTACGCAATATGACCGATCTGCAATATGAATTCCAGCTTGCGCTGACCAACCGTGCGGTGGCGGATGTGGATACAGTTTTCATCATGACCAATGAGCGTTTCGCTTTTACCTCCAGCAGTCTGATCCGCCAGATTGCCGCACTGGGTGGCAATCTGGATAACCTCAGCACACTGCTGCCACCGGAAGTTATTGTGCAGCTTCGAGACTATCGGGATAAAAAACTCGGGCCGTTCAGCGAATCGCGACCGGACACGCCCCGATAAGGCGATCGGCGGCCGGTGCTTTGCCACGCCCGCCGATCGGCCATTAAACAGAAAAATGTGGTGATTTCCGCACAAGCTCAGCAGGTTGTTAAGCACCTGCGGCCCATCATTGCAATAGGCTGCTGATTGAAACAATCAAGAGACTTTTTCCGGTTTTCAAAGTGTGATTATTGAACCGCGAGGGCCTTAAAGATTTCCTGCATAAGCCGCTCGACCTTGAATGGTTTGGACAATACCGCGGCCAGCCCCTGCTTGGAAGCCTGCACGATGCTATGATCGGGATCGTATCCGAATCCCGTCATCAGAATCACCGGCGGATTATGGCCGATCTTCTGCGCGGCGGCGAACACTTCATAGCCGTTCTTATGGGGCATACGAATATCGGAAATGACCAGATTATAGCGTGGCTGACCGGCGAGAAACGCGAGCGCTTCCGCGCCGTCCGCGGCGGTATCCACCGTACAGCCGCAATACGTCAGCACATAATGTATGGTCTGCCGGATGTTGGGTTGGTCATCGGCGACCAGGACGCGCTTACCCTGTAAACGGGGGTCGCCGCGCGGCAACCGGCGCTGATCGTGCGCCCCGAAAACCTGCTGGGGACTGGAGCATAAACTCCAGAACGTCTGCCGCACCAGATTGGCATTTTCCAGAATGGAGCTTAATGATTTGAGCAGGGAGTCATTTTCCAGGTTGGCTTCCTTGACGACTTCCAGGTCATAGATCAGATCGTTCAGCGGCCCGGCGACTTCACAGGCCATTTCCTGCACAAGCTTTCCGCTGCTGGTACGCTGTTCCAGCATCAGCAGATCCAAAACATTCAATGCGATCGCGACATATCGTCCGAAAATTTCCGCAAATTGCCGGTCATCTTCAGTGAAAAAGGCGTACTGATCGGATTCAATGTTCAGCACACCGATGGTTTTATCGTGGAGCATCAAGGGAACCGTAAGACTGGATTTGGCGGTATCCAGCCCCACCACATAACGCGGGTCTCTGGCGACATCTCCGGAAATATACGAGCGACCTGTCGCGGCGACATATCCGCATATCCCGTTGCCTTCCACCTCACAAAACAACTCCACCGCCATCGCATCCTCCGGCATTCCCACCGCGATAACCGGTTCGAGTTTGTTATTGGAGGGGTCCAACAGCCGGATATTAAAGTGATCAAAGTGCATCAGTTGGCGGAGAAATTTTATGATGCGTTCTTCCAAAAGTTGCTGCCGCTGCAGAAAATTAAGTTTGGAAATGGCATCCTTTTCCAGCCGCACGAGTTCCCGTCCGGCCTGGTCGATGGCGTCGAGTTTCTGCTGCAGGCGACGGGTGTGCGTGGCGTCCCAGCAGACCGCCACGATGTGCGAAATAGCACCTTCGTGATTATGCACCGGTGAACAGACAACTTCAAAGAATTGCGATTCGCCGACACTTATGGCAAATTTCCGGCTGCGCAGCGCATGATGTTCAGACATTGACGGCGCGGGCTGCGGATCGGTGAATCCGGACAGCGCTTCCATGCACGCTTTTCCGATGTGCTCAATAACCTCGGAAGACCATTGCTTCATGCGGCGGTTGCACCAGACCATCCGCCCGGCCGGATTGATCATGCAAACGCCTTCTCCAATGGTATCCAGCACCAGGCCGGATTGCAGTGTGGCATTGGCACGTTCCAGCGGTAAGAAATCAGCGGACTGAGAAATTACGACATCAAATGCGCCACTGCGCAGTTGTGCCACAGCCTCTTCCATGGTTGCCGCACAAACCACCGCGTCATAACTATGTATAAGAGTTTTGTAGAGTTCGGTAGAGCGGAAATCGGAGCCGGAAAGAACCAGCACGCGTCGGAGGCCAGAAACAACATCCATACGTTACCTTCATCAAACCTTTACAATTATACCCGCGGATGCCCCCGATACAATGCAAATACCGGGGAAGGGAGCGATGGACAACAGGGGGCCTGTGACCGATCCTGCAACGCGGCGGCGGCGGCCGCCGCCGCAGAGCAGGAGAGAGTAGAGAGTTGAACAGTAGAGCACATAAGGCTGGAACTCAAGAGTTGCTGTCGCAAGGTGAGGCAACCCCTGCGGTCTACTTTCTATTTTCTACTTTCAAGGTGCGGCGGCGGCTGTTGCCGCAGAGCAGGAGAAAGGAGAGAGTGTTGAACAGTGGAGCACATCTCTACAACGAGCAACGAGCAACGAACAACAGGGTTGAGCTGTCGATGCGACGACCCGACCAAGGTGCTCAAGTTAGGGGGCAAGGTGCTCAAGTTAGGGGGCAAGGTGCTCAAGTTGAGCATGTGGATGGGAGCGTTGATTTTAGCGGGTTTGGTTCAAGGTGCTCGAGATGCTCAAGATGTTTTAAGGGGGGGTATTCAGGAGATAGGAGATAGGAGATAGGAGTCAGGAGGCTTTTTGGGCGCGGAATGGGCGCGAGCTGTTGGCTACAACGAACAACGAAACGCTGCGCTTAACGAGCAGCGAGCAACGAAACACACGGGCACTCAACGAGTAGCGAGCAACGCGTTCCGGTTCCTGTTCAGGATTCTTTTCCGCGATCACTGTGGCGGCATGTTATTTACTTGTCAAATCCCGGCGGACCGGGATGCGGCACTTATGCCGTGGAGAAGCTATAGGGGGCGGCGAGGGCGGGTAATGACGGTTTTCAGTGTGCAGGAGATAGGAGTTAGGAAAATAGGTAAGCGATGCAACGGTCAACGAATAATAGGGTTGCGTGGCAACGGTGTGTGCCGGTTCCCGTTCAGGATTCTT
>JAKAZF010000110.1 GCA_021826605.1 Planctomycetota bacterium
TGGACTCATGTGTGAGTTCCCATAGCGCCAGGCGCAGGATATTGCGATCTACTGCCGCCAGACGGGTAATAGTCCAGCGGGGGATCAGCCGGGAGGCCCATTGATCGGCGTCGTTGCGATAGTCCCAGGCTCCGCAGGCCATCCGTGTGGCAAGTTGCCGCACGTCGTTATCATCGGTGGCCTGACTGATAAACGTGGGGAGCATTTGGGCGATGAAAGCATCCCCCTGCACCTCCGCCTGATAAATGGCCTGCAGGGCAATGCGGCGGGATGCGGATCGCTTTTGATTGGTTATATTCACATGATTTCCTGTTATATGTTTGCTGCCGGCGGAACTTGTTGAAGCACATCGGACATTTCCATGGCAGCGCAGGCGGCGTTCCAGCCGGTGTTGCCCATTTTTAAGCCCGCGCGATCCATGGCCTGTTCCACAGTATCGGCGGTGATAATACCAAAAATGGTGGGAATGCCGGTGGCCGGCCCGATTTCCGCAATCCCGCGGGCGACTTGTTGGGCGACGTGATCAAAGTGGGCGGTCTGGCCGCGGATGATGCAGCCCAGGCAAATAATGGCGGTAAATTTCCCACTTTTGGCCAACCGATTGGCGACGGTGGGTATTTCAAAACTGCCCGGCACCCAGATTTTGGTAATCTGCGGGTCGGTTGCGCCATGGCGTAAAAGGGCTTCGACCGCGCCGTCGGCCAGGCGGGCGGTAATTAAGCCGTTAAATTCAGCGGTGATAATGGCATAATGCTGCTGCGGATTAACATTCAACTGACCACGCACTTCTGAAATCACAGGTACAACTCCACCAAAACAAGTCAGTTAGTGTAGCGGTTTGGCAAAAGACAGTCCAATTGGATTTCAGGGCTGTGGTGAAGGGGCGTGGCAATATTTCCGGGCATGGCCGAAATAGCACCGTGGTGATAACCCGGTGGTTGATTGGCGGCACTGGATCAACCACCGGATTATCATCCGGTGCTCTACAAATCGTCGCGACGGAAGCGGACCTCAACACGATGGTACAGGTGCGCCGCAGATGGGCAAAAAAAGGCACGCCATTCCCCGCCATGACTTGGGCAGGCTCCCGGGCGAAGAGTTACCGATGGCGGTTTGGAGTGGGAAATAGTGGGAGTGCCTGTACATGGGGCAAATGCAGGGTCGTGACGAGCGTAAATGTCGCTGAAATTGGCCATTTTGAAAATCCGGAAAAATAATTAAAGATTTTTTAGCCTTTCATTTGACTATTAACTTGGAGGGGGTTATACTCCCTTATTGGAGTAGGTCTGAAGGTGTAGGGTTTGACAGAAAAATCTGGGGCCCTTAAAAAATAGTGAAGGCTGAAAGCGTTTTCGGTTTTTTGCCTCGCTTTATATTTGGTTTATATATCGCAGGCAAGGGCGTGCATTTCTGTTGTTGCCAACAGACCGCTTTTGCTCTGAAAGTGTCATTATTTTTTTATGGGAGACCTCACCATGAAGACCGCAACATTATTCGGAATCGCCGCAATGGGCTTGGTAACGGCATCTGCGGGCAATTCGTTTGCCACGCCCGTGTTGCAGGTAACTGTGGGCAGCCACACCGCCACTCCTACGCTCGTAGCATCCGCGTCCGGCACATATTTCTACGCGGCCAGCGCGACCCCGCTCGCCGGCTTCTCGTGGGACAGTGGTTTTATGCAGGTAAATGCGGCAACCAACCAGTTCACGCTTACTTTGAACACCGTAACCAATGGCAATACCGGCTCATCTAACGGAACAATTATGTTTCTTGCGGAAGAAAATATTTCCGATCCTAGCGCGCTGTCAATGCAAGCATCAGGCACGGCAATTGGAACAAGCGTAACCTCCAATCAAACGGTGGACTTCAACAGTTCCGGCTCATCTAATATTCCCACCGTCTTGGCATCCCGGGATCCAGGAGCAATGGAATTTAATTCCATGACCTCTCCCAGCAATACCTCCTCATCGGTCAACTATAATTCGACCGGTGCCAACTTGGCCGCATTCAGTGGCGAGCTAACTGTTATCAATCAGATAACACTGGCTCTTAACCCGACTTCTTCGCTGACGTCAGGAAGTTTGGTCACCAATATCAGCAACACCGCCGTTACCACTCCGGAACCAGCGACTTTGGCGCTATTTGCGGTTGGTGGATTGGCCCTTCTGGCGGTTGGACGCCGCAACAAATCGCGGGCCTGATATAGCAACTTAAGCAAGACACTTATAAAAGGCCGCCATGATGATTCATGGCGGCCTTTTTCATGCGCGATACCGGGCGAAATATTTATACATAAATACGAATTTTATTCATTAACAAGCGGTATAAGCTGTCCTGCAAAAAACTTTAACATTTTGTTAATTATTCCTTGACATGGCGCTATTATCGGGTTATATTCCATATAGGTCTTGGAGAGACTAAGGCGAAAATTCTTGTTTTCGGCATGTTTCCATCAAGGCAGCGATGTAGATGATTTCAGTCTGTCGCATGTAGAAGTAAAAATGTGATCATAGGTATCCAGCCCGTTGTAGTTCGATGAGCGGCCAATGATCTGAAGTTATTATCTCATCCTTTTATTTTGGAGATGGTTATGAGAAAGTCAGCACTGTTCGGAATCGCGGCAATGGGATTAGCAACGGTTGGGTGTGCCAGCGCGTTTGCTACGCCTACTCTGAAGATTACCACACCCAGTGGCTCAACTACCGAGGCATTCACAGACGTATCCGCAATCCTTGGTGCCGGCTCTTACGCAGCTTTGCCAGGAACTTTCGATGGCTTTTCCTGGGGTGGCATTTTAGAGAAAATTGGATCGACGCAAGTAACCACCAACCTGACATCGGTTTCCACGTCCAATAGCGGCAACAATACAATTAACTTTGCGGTTTCCGCCAGCGGAATATCCGGCACCGGTATTGTATCGATGCAGTCCTCCGGCGGTGTAACGGCAACCGATGCGAGCTCGTTACAAACTGCGGACTTAAATGGTTCGGTATATTCCGCCGCTTTGGTGTTACTTGGACGACAAGACTCCGGCAGCCTTCCCATGAACTCTGCCAGTAATCCAATGATGCCCTCATCTTCCGTTGCGTTTAATTCCTCCGGCATGAATTTGACGGGATCCAGCGCTACCTTGACTGTTACCAATTCACTGGCTCTTACACTTGACCCCAGTTCTTCACTAACGGGCGGTCTTTTGACCACAAACTTGGGCACCACTACGGTTACCACACCAGAACCCGCTACCGTGGCGCTTTTTGCTCTTGGTGGATTGGCCTTGCTGGTCGGTGCTCGTCGCCGCAGCTATAAAGCTTGAATAATCCTGGCTGACTGAAGTTTAATAAAGCAATAAAGACCGTCGCATTATCGCGTCGGTCTTTTTTATTTGATGCAGAGCACCGTATATTCCTATCGTCTTTCCGAAAGCAAACCGGCGATTGAATCCGTTGTGCCGCGGGCATCTTGCCTGCATTAGAAAGACGTAAAAGGCACGCAAGCGATAGCCGCACTACGCGTGGGCTTTATAATCCAATTGCGTCAACGGCCCGGTAGGCAAATAACAGATCCGACATTATTTGTCACCCACTTCAGGAGGGGGTCGAGTTTCAATAGCCGCCAGCCCCACTTCATCCAGATTGCGATGCCCTACTACCGTGCCGTCATCCAGAGCATTGCGCTGCACGATTTTGAGTCTGGCAAAAAGCTTTTTCAAATCAAGAATACTGCCCCAGGTAAACCAGACGGTAACGGTAACACCGATGAAAAATTCAATAAACACATAGCCGACATAACTGAAGTTCACCCACCAGTGCGTGGGCCAGGGATGGATAATATTCCATATCACAATAACAACGAATGCCAGGAACCAGCCAAAGCGGTAGATAAACAGACTCCACGAGATTGCCAGATCACTGGTTGTGAAGTCCTGCGTAATGCCCATCAGGGCCTTGAGGGATATTTTCCTGGGGATTAAAGCCTTGGCCGCCGCCTCTTCCGGGCTGGCATATTGCCCCCGGTGCAACATCTGGTCCAGATTAAACGGCTGTCGATACGTCATAATCGATAGGCCAAGATAAAAACCGATCGCGGTCAGAATTGAAAAAAACCAGATCCAGTTGCTGTTAAACGGAAAGCGATCCGGGCGTATACTCCAGTTTAATTGCGGCACATGCGCGGAAATGGTCGCCAGCACGCCGCCGACACTATGCAGCAATTGCGGATGATCGTGTAACAGCCAGGGGTACAGATACGGCTCCCATGATCGTTGGAGAATAAAACCGCCAATGGTTACCAGCAGACCGCTGATCATTGCTCCCCAGGCCCCGGCGGCGGTTCCGCGCTTCCAGTAAAAGCCGCCAATGATCGTGGCTCCGGCTCCGGAAAAGATGGCTGCGGCCAAGGCCAGGAACATCATGATGTACTGTGTTTGTGGGAAGAATGCGCTAAATAAAAAGGCGAACACCGCCACGCCCACCACGGCCGTTCGCAGGGCAAATAGATGCTGCCGAGTTTCCATGGGTCGCTTGCGCAGCGGCACCACGACATCCTGAATAAATATGCTGCCCCAGGAGTGCATCATGGTAACATCGGTGGATATTTGCGCAAAGAGCATGATCGCGGCGAACATTCCTTTTACCCCGATTGGCAGCATGAGGCTCAAGGCCACCGGCCCCACCAGCTGTGCGCGAATGGCGGGGTTATGCACAGAATGCAGAATGGCGATGACTTTTCCCGCACCCGCCGAATAGAGCGAATAATGCAGAAAACAGAAGGCGCACATAGCGGTAACGGTCAGCAGCAGCGTGCGGGCCTCATTGCGCCAAGGCCCTAGAATGGCCCCCATTTTCTGCTCATGGGCGTTAATCGCTGCGGACCGGAAACCATAGCCGGCCTGCTGACTTTGCCAGCCATAGGCGAAACCAAAAATCTGAATCGCCATGTACCAGAAATTGAAGCTGCCAATTTTCGATTCATCAAACGGATTGAACATGGATTCGCCGGCGGGCCGCTGCAACATGCTGTGCGCTACACTCGACCAATGGAAGGTCATCAGCAGAACCACCACCACCACGATATAAAATATCATGGAAATAAAACCCGCCAGGCTGTCAACCACCATGGCTGTAAGCTGCCCTCCCATGGCCGTCAATACCACGCCTGGCGTCAGCAAAATCACCATCATAAATAAAAAGCTGGGAACTGCATGACCCAATATATGCACCACCGGCGGCAACCCGCAATAATAAATAAAGAACCGCGCCCCCACCGCCGGATAAATTCCGTAAGCCACAATCCCGGATAGAAATGCCAGCGAACCGGCGAATACGCGAAATGATTTCGAATATCGAATTTCAAAAAACTGCCCCAGGGTCATAACCCGGCTTTCGCGGTACCGGTAAATAATAAATCCGGACAGCAGGATAAAAAGCCAGACTGCGTTGTTGGCTAAGATCCAAAAGTTATAAGCCGCAAAACCGGAAACGAAGAAAATTTCGAACTGGCCAATGACATTGGTAATTCCAAAGACGGCTTCATTACTGGCGGTGGCCACCAGGTAACGCCCAGCCACGCGACTGGCGGACATAAAATCAGCAACGCTACGCGTATATTTCTGGGTTTTCACGCCGATGATTGCGGTAATCAATACCGGCACCGCCAGCATGATCCAGTCCAGGATTGACATAGCCATCACCTCGAAGCGCAAAACCAGCGTTGCTGTGTGCCTGATCTCTGAGACAAATTTCCAAAACCGCCGTAAGGAGATGAATCTTTAACACACCTTGCCAATTATTGCAATAAAATTGCAGAAAATTATTGTGAAAGCTTTTCCGGGGCCAGCCGCGGACGCCACGTTGAACCTGCGGGGGTGTCTTTGACTTCTACCCCCAGCGACATGATCTGTTTCCGCAGCAAGTCGCCGGCACTGAAATCTTTCTGCTGCCGCGCCGCCACGCGCTGCTCCATGAGTTGCTTAACTTGCCTCTTAGTATCATCCGGCACGTCTTGCAAGACCGTAAAAATAACCCCCAGCACATGATCCACCTTTTTAAGGCTATGCAACGCTGACCGGGCCTGGGGGTAGGCGATATTTTTCTGTTTATGCAGGGCATTGGCCCAGGTGAACAACGCGGCCAATGCGCCGGAAACGTTCAGGTCATCGTCCATCGCGGAATTAAATTCCGTCAGCATGTGCCGATCACCCGGCTCCAGTATCGGATCATGCGCGGCCTTAGCACCGCCACCCGGCGCGGCAAAATCTCCGTCGCCGGAGGCTTCATCCACGGCCGCTACCGCAGCCGTTAATTTTTCTGAAAAATCCCGCAGGGTTGTGATTGCCGCAGCCGCTTCATAAAGACTTTGAATGGTGAAATTCAACGGTTCTCTGTAGCGTGTGCTGATCAGCCCCCACCGGATGACCACCGGATCAAAGCCCTTGGCCATAAGATCACGAATGGTAAAAAAATTCCCTTTAGATTTCGACATTTTTTCGCCGTTGACCATTAAATGCCGCGTGTGCATCCAATATTTCACAAACGGTTTACCCGTAGCCCCTTCCGATTGTGCAATTTCACATTCATGGTGCGGATGAATATTATCTTCTCCACCGGTGTGCAGATCAAACGTGGGCCCCAGGGCGCGCATCGACATGACACTGCATTCAATATGCCAGCCTGGATAGCCGTCGCCCCACGGGCTGGGCCATCGCATGATGTGATGTGAGTCCGGCTTCCAGAGGAAAAAATCCGCTGGATGCTTCTTGGCGGCCTGCTGGCTGGTTCTGCCACCGGCCCCGTGTGATAACTGTTCAAGAAAATTACCGGAAAGTTCGCCATAGGCGGAAAAGCTGCGAATATCATAATAAACCACACCGTCGGCACCGACATACGCATGCCCACGGTTGATTAGCAACTGGATCATGTCAATAAATTCCGGAATATGCCGGGTGGGTCGCGGGATAATTTGTTCTTTTGATTCTTCGGTTGCGGCCGCGTCATAATCCGCCACCACGGCTAATCCCAGCAGGCGGGCATCATGAAGAAACGCCTGGGCAAAATAATCGGCCACTGCAAATGGATCATTGGGATTTTCAATCAGGGCTTTGCCTGATTTTTTGGTCTCCTTCATTTTTTCCACAGCCACTTCCAGCTTATCGCGGCCCGCGCCATCGGCCAGTTGATCCTCGGTCATGTGACCGACATCCGTCATGTTCATGACATGGGTTACCTGCGCGCCACGCAATTCAAGATAGCGCCGCAGCACATCAGCAAATAAAAAGGCTCGAAAATTCCCGATATGCGCATAGTCATATACCGTGGGGCCGCAGCTATAAATGCCGATGCGGCTGCCGGAAACGAGATCTGCCGGATCTGGGCCGGGATGCAGCGGGGTAAAATCCTCAAGCTGATGATGCAACGTATTGTACAAGCGGGTGGGCATGGGATTGTAACGTTCCTTTCGCCGATAAAAGCGTAATCCTGCACAGCATTCTATGCGGCTTTTATGAATTTAGAAAATCTATTTTAGAGGAGCCTGTCTTGAGTTTTTCCGCCCGGGTGCCATGCCGCTGAAATGCCCAGGCTCAAATGGGTGAATCAAGGGGGGGCGGGATGAAGCTGCTGTAAATGACGGGCCGCCTGCAGCGCCTGTGCCAGGAGTTTATTCACTGATTTATGATTGGGGCTTAAGGCAATAACCGTGCGAAACTGTTCTGCGGCCTGATTCGGGTGGCCATGAGCCAATAAATCCCGACCGTAAAAATAATGCGCCTGCGCCAGGCGCGGATTGATCTGCAAGGCCTGCCGATAAAGCGTCATAGCCTGCTTCCAGTGT
>JAKAZF010000111.1 GCA_021826605.1 Planctomycetota bacterium
TCCGTGTTACGGATACCCGTGCACCAAAGCGTTTTCCCTGACCCATCCAGGTTATACCGCCAGATTTTCTCCCGATCCGTTTTCATGATATCCGCAGCATGATGCCACGGATCGATATTGCTCTGGTCACCCACGCTGGTGTAGAAATGCTTCGCCGTCACCAGCAAGCTGCGGAACCAATGTGCTCCGCCGTGGGGCAAACCGCTTAATAACGTGATAATTTTTCCGGCCTTGTTTTGTGTTCCGTTGTCCCGTGTTTTGTAGACACCCGCACTGGTGGCAAACCAGAGCCATCCGGGCTGATACACCATGGCCTGCACCAGTCGGTAGCCCGTGAGAAACGTGTGGGTTACCGTGTATTGCCCCCGGCTATTTTTACCACTTAAAACGAGGATCTTGCCGGGGCCGGGTTCACTGACAAACAGGCGGCCATGGCCGTCAAATTGCAGGAAGCGACAATTAGCGATTCCTTTGGCCACAAGCGTGACACGATAGCCGGGACGTACCGTAAAGGGTGGCACGCCGGGGCCGACTGTGCCATTAGGGGCGGCGGCCACAGGCGCGGCCAGAGCCGCAACCAATAACATACATAACCACGCCGACGACTTAACTATTTTCAACATCTTCCAGACTCCTGTATTGAACCGCGTCAATATACTGCCCGAAGTTTTTACGCGCGTCAAATGAACATCAAATGAACGTCATTTTTTTCGCAGCCACAGCGCACATCTTGAACAGCAGCAATCCGTGCCGAAAGCGGGAAATATTGGTTTGTCCATACGTCCGCTGCTTGTAATGCACCGGAATATCCATGATTTTGAGATTCAACCGGGCGGCCCCAAACAGCAGATCAAAATCACCAAAGGGGTCAAAATCACCGAAGTACCCCCGATTGGCCGCAATGCGCAGATAATCCGACCGCCGCAGAACTTTGGTTCCACAAAGCGTATCACGCAAACGCTGACCCAGCAGAAATGTAAAGAGCATCCCGAATGATTTATTGGCGATCATATTCAGAAATTGCATCGCCTGATCTTCCATGGGATAAACCAGACGCGATCCGTTGGCAAATTCGCAGCGATTTTGATCAACGGCGTCGACAAACCGCGGCAATTCTTCCGGCGGGACGGATAAGTCACCATCGAGAATCACCAGTATTTCGCCCGTAGCCATGGAGAAGCCCATCCGCACGGCGTCTCCCTTGCCTCGTCCGGTCTGCTTAACCGCTGTAAGTTTCATCGGGCCGCTGTATTGGTTTACCGCCTGTTGCACGGCATCCCAGGTATCATCGGTACTGTTGCCTTCCACAAAAACAAGTTGCTGCACATCCGCCATCATGGGAATGCGGTGCAGCAGGGAAGCGATATTTCCGGATTCATTTCTAACTGGAACAACCACACTGACGGAGGCCGCCCGGCGCGATGCCGCCGGATGATCCAGCGGGCGGGCAATGGTCAGCAGGGATAAATCCAGGTGCCGCAGCCCCGGCAATGGCGCTATCCATCGATTCAGAAAATTGCTTAAAAGGGGGACACCCAGCGGAGCAATAATCGCCGGGGTTTGCCGCACCACCTGCATCCCGCCCTGCACCAGAAGATTTTCCAATTCATCCCGAGGCAACCAGCTTTCATCAGGGGCGGTGAATTTCCGTCCCAGCATTTCCGCGGTCCGCAACATGGGTGTCCAGAGCCGACTGCACGTGCAGAAAATAATCCGCGTACGATCGTGGCATACCTGCCGGATGGCGTGTAAAACCGTATGCAGATCATATATTTCCTGCAGCACGCCATTACAAATGACATAGTCAAACTGCGGAAGATTCAGGGCATCCATGTCTTCCACAGCCGTTTCATGAAAGGTGAAATGCGGGTAGCGGGAACGCGCCATTTCCACTGCCACAGAGTCAATATCCAGCCCCACGCCCACCGCCGGTGATAGCGCCGCCAGTAACTCGCCGCCGCCGCATCCGATTTCCAGCACGCTGGCACCCGGCAAGACCTGATGCGCAATGAGGGCATGGATGGTGTCATGGTAATAGCGATTTTTTTTGTGGCTTACCGCCAACTGGGGATGATATTTCTGGCGATATTCGCGCAAAGCCAACCGATGCTGCATATCCGACGGCATGGGTTCCGCAATGCCGGTGGGGCCGACTATTGTAGGGTCATCTGAAGACACACTTCACCCCGCTGTGTATCAGTACAGCCGGCAATTGTCCGTAAGCCTCTTGCCGCAGGCTTAAGCCTGTGGAGCCGCAGGTTCCCCGGATGCCGGTGGCTGCGGTTGTTCCGCAGCCTGTTGCGCCACCATGGAAGCCCGCAGTTCCTCCTGCTCGCGTTTCCACTGGGCTTCATCGATTTCAACTGTCTTGCACTGTTCCACAATACGATCCAGCACTTTGCGCTGCAGCAAGTCCGCACGCACCGATTCCAACTGTCCCGCTTTGTTCATGCGGCTTAACAGCAGTTCCGGGCGCATCGCGTTCATATCCGCAATCGCCGCGACTTCCGCGTTGATTTCTTCGTTTTGCACATCCAGGCCGAACTTATCCGCCAGACGCATGACAATGGCTTCCAATTTGGCGCGCGGCTCAGAAGCGGCACGCATTCTTTCCACCATGTCCGCAGTCAGTTCCGGCTTTTGACCGGCTTGAGCCGCCTGCTGCATGACGCTTTGCGCCAATTGCCCGGTGGCGCGTGTCACCAGCGAAGACGGAACTTCAATTTGAATGACTTCCCGCAATTTCTCTGCCGCCTGCTCCCGCAAGAGCCGCGAACCTTCACTCTTCAAACGCTCTTCAATTGCCCTGTGCAACGATTCGTTCAGATCATTCAGGCCGTCAAACCCATTGGCTTTGGCCAGTTCTTCCGTAAGTTCCGGCTTCACATGCCGCTTGATTTTGGTAATCTTCAATTCAACGGTCGCCTTCTGTCCGCGCAAATCCTCTCGCTTATAGGTATCCGGCAACGTAACGTCAATGCGTACCGCGGCCCCTACTTTGGCCCCTCGCAGGTGGCCGTCAAACCCGGTAATTTCAATACCGGCAATGTTATGCTCCGGCGTAAAGTGAACATGCTGATGCGCGATCGTCTCAATGACCGCGCCGGATTGATCCAGAAGTTGCACCTCCGCGTCAATATGATCTTCAGGATCACCGATCTCCGGTACGTCCTGCATTTCCGCCAGATTCCCCCGCAAATGTTCCTTGGCCAGATTGAGGCGTTCTTCGGTTACGGCCAGGGCCGGCTTTTTTAATTCAAATGTTGAAAGATCCGGCAGGGCGAATTCCGGCAGCACTTCAAATGCCACCGAGAATTTCATGGGACCCGTTTCCGGAACTTCCGGTTGTGCAGGGTCAAATTTGGGTTCGCTTAGCGGCTGGATGCCGCTATCTTCAATGGCCTCGGACAGCGCTTCAGAAACAATCTGCGAGCGGACATCATTGGCGATATCCGCCTTGAACCGCTTTTCCAGTAACCGCCGGGGAACGCGTCCTTTGCGAAATCCCGGCAGCGCCGCGTCTTTCACCAGGGTTTTAAGAACCGTGTCATATTTACTTTTGATCCGCGATTCTGGAATGCCAATATTAATTTTGCGCAGCACACTGCTGGATTCCTCGATCTGAACTTCCAGTGGCTCGCCCTGCTTGGCGATTTCGGTGCTGCTTTGGATTGTGTCTTCCATGATATTCTCCGCGTAAAATTTCATCAGGCACGGCGTTGGGCACCAACGACTGAACAACCGCCTGACGCGTTCTAAAATACTAAATCATCCGGCCTCCAGGCCGTGCGTTATTTGCCAAACATTGTGGAGATGGAAGGGCAGTCCTGGCCGTTGCGGCCATCCGTTATTTCCAGAATTTTTACTATCACCAAGCCCGTGTATCCCAGCTCACCGGTTTCTCCGGAAAGCGTTTCATGGCTTTTTCAGTTCAGCACGCCTTAATCGGCACGCGGTGAACTGAATTGTGATATTAAAACCGTGAAAACCCCTTATTTTCCATCGCGACCAACGCCTGGCAACTGTGCACACCGGTACCTCGCGAGGCAACAGATTTCCATCAGCATACGCCGATGGTAAACCAAACTATATGCGACTTTCCCCGACACTGCAAGCCCCCGGGGCGGCCGCTATAGTGTGACTTGAAGACGGGCTAAAACCGGAAAAAATGGATCCCGGCTCTCAGTGAGCACATTATACGCGTTGATTCTGATTCCGGCGAACAATATGCTTAAAATCCCAAGACACGATGGCATCCACTCCGGTAACGCTGGCCGCAGCAGGAGTTTTCCCTTTCGGCAACAGCCGCCATCTTTGATCCAGCCGTATTTGCACTACCGTTCAACTCTCTATATTCTGATCTCGGCGAAGCCGCGGCCCTAATTCCATATCATCCAGCCGTTGGGCAACCACCGGATCATTCCCTGCCATAAAATTTAGTTCCTTGACAATCGGCTGGGCCGCTGCACTGGGACCAACCAATTCCAAGGTAAGGCGTACAGATTTTGGCCCAGGGGCCGGGCTTCGCCGCCGTGCAGTACCACGCCGGTGCAAAAGTGTGTGCCTTTGTTCAAGCCGCCGCGGAATGCCAGAATGCCGCGCGTGTCATCGAGGGTGGCCTGAGGGGACGATTTTATTTCTATGGCTACAACTTTTCCCCGCTGCTCAAGAATAAAGTCCACCTCATTCCCTGACCGGTCGCGCCAGTAATACAAGCGGCGATTGGCACTGTCCAAGCTCCGCCACGATTGCAGGCTTTGAAAAATGGTTTGCTCAAGCCAAAACCCCTGATCCATGCGTGCCGCCAGAGCAGGGCCGGACCTGATTCCCGCCAGCCACGCCCCCAGACCGCAATCGTTCCAGATTAACTTTTTTGCTTTGACGAGGCTGGTGGTGGGGTTGGTGGCGTACGTCGGCAACCGGGTGATCAGGCATCCGGTTTCCAATAAATTCAGATAGCGATGGCAGGTTGGCTGGGCCAAGGCCGCGTCGCGGGCCAGTTCCGCCTGGTTTAACAGCCGGGCGGTACGCTGCGCCGCCAGCGCCATGAACCGCCGAAAATCAGGAAGCTTGGCGACGTCGCTTAATTGCCGCAAGTCGCGCTCCAGATAACTTTGGGTGTACCCGGCAAACCAAATATCCCGCGCCTGATCCGAATCCAGCTGCAATACGGAAGGATATCCGCCGCGCAACAGCCAGTGGGACCAGTCGCCCGTTTCTGTCGGCCAATGGCGGTAGTCAAAATCCGCTTCAAACAGAGAATCAATCGGGCTAAGTTTTTTTGGACTTTGCAACCACTCCCTGGGGCAGAATGGCGGCAAATCCAGATACGCAGCACGCCCGGCCAGAGATTCCGATACGTGCCCCATCAATGACAGATTGGCGGAGCCGGTCAATAAAAAATCGCCGGCGTTACGTTGTCGGTCCACCTGCCTTTTTACCGCAAGCAGCAGGCTGGGGACGCGTTGTACTTCATCCAGCGTTATGGGTGGATGGACACAAAGCGTATCGGGCTGCTCCTGAGCCTGTCCAAGTATGGCGATATCATCAAGCGTGAAATAGGGCCGCTGGGCATCAACGTTGCGGGCCAGCGTGGTTTTGCCGGTTTGCCGCGCCCCCGTTACGACGGCCACCGGCATTACCTTTAACACCGCCTCCAATTGGGCTGCCAGCCAGCGTTTATGCGAAGTATTCATGCCATGAATATAATCTATTCACGGCGTGAATGCAATCTATTCACGCCGTGAATAGATTTACCATGCCCACGCCGAGCGGAGGTGGGTAATCGGTGGAAAGGCATCTATAAACATCTGCCCTATGTTTTCGCCCGCAGGCAATTGGCTGTGTCCAGCAGTGGTGGCCCCTCGCGGCAAAAGAGGGGTTTTCGACCCATAAAAAAAGTAGGCGAGCGCCATAGGGAGGCTCGCCTACCGGAGGGGAGAGAAGGCAAAGTAAAAACTTAGGAGCCTGTCCGAGTAATCGCCGGGTTGCGACGGCCACGACTCGGACAGGCTTCTGATTTAGCGCGATGAAACTTAATAAGGAATTGTCTCTCTCGCACTACTGATTTAAACTATAATCCCGATTTGCCGGAGTTGCAAGATTTTTATTTTTTCCCCTTGGGGAAAGGGGCGGTTGGCCACCGGCAGCCCGATTGCCCCAACCGATTGGGGCGGATACGCTGAAGTTCATTGAAGGGCCGTTTTTGCGGCGTTGGCTGGATTTACTGGCGTATGGCAATATTATTCAGCCCCGTTTTCCCCCTTACCGGCGGGATCGTGACGCAGGAGTTTGCAGAATTGATTATCACCATTGATGGACCGGCCGGGTCCGGAAAATCCGCGGTCGCGGGACTACTGGCCCAACGCCTGAATGTCCCCCACTTGGACACCGGCGCGATGTATCGGGCCGTAGCACTAAAGGCTTTGCAAAAGGGGATCATAGCGGAAAAGCCGGACCAGAACCGCCTCGCTGAACTTGCGGTTAATCTCGATCTCGCTTTTGACTGGAGCACGCGCCCGGCGAAAGTTCTGCTGGACGCACGGGATGTTTCCAGCGACATTCGCAAGCCTGAAGTTACAGCAATCGTATATTTAGCGGCCGATAACACGCTGGTGCGCGCGGAACTGGTGCGCCGGCAGCGGGAAATTGCCGCGCAAAGCAATGGACTGGTTACGGAAGGCCGCGATCAGGGAACGCTGGTTTTTCCCAATGCTGATTACAAATTTTATCTGGAGGCGGATATAAAAGAGCGGGCACGCAGACGCTTTGCGGAACTCACGCGGAAGGGAATATCGGCTGATTTTCCGACCTTGCTGGCTGATATGCACATCCGGGACCAGCAGGATATAAATAGGGGCGTTGGAGCGTTGAAGTTAGCCCCAGATGCGATTGTATTAGATACGACCGCCTTGAATCTCCAGCAGGTTGTTGACGCAATGGTAAAAATAACAGGAAACCCGCGCCATGGATGATACCCCCCCGCCATCCCAACCACAGAGCGTGCCAGCTCCTGGGGCGGTCCCCACAGATTCCGCCAATATTGCCAGGCAACCCTCTGACCAACCGCGCGTGCACTATGTTTACCGGGGCGAAGACAGCGGCTGGTTGCAGATATTTTTATGGACGCTGGGCAAAGTTTTTTTGCAGTTTTTCAGCGTGCTGTGTTTTCATGTACGGGTGGCAGGGCGGGAAAATGTACCGGCCAAAGGCGGTGCCCTGCTGGTGACCAATCATCAAAGCATGTTGGACCCGTGGATGATCGGCATTGCGCTGCACCGGCAAATACATTTCATGGCACGAGAAAGCCTGTTCAGGGGCGGTTTTGGACAATATGCGTTGGAAACAACCAACGCATTTCCCATCCGGCGGGGCCGGGCGGATTCCACGGCCGTGCGCGAAGCCATCCGACGGCTTAATTGCGGCTATCTGCTAAATTTGTTTCCGGAAGCCACCCGCACCTCTGACGGCACCATCGGCCCGATAGCCGCAGGCGTGGCGATTATTGTGCACCGGGCCAAGGTTCCGATAGTTCCCGTGATCATCGATGGCGCATTTGAAGCGTGGCCCCGCGATCGCAAGTTTTTCCGCTATTCCGGAATCCGCGTTCGCTACGGCAAGCCCATTGCCTACGAGGAACTGGCGCACCTGTCCGCGGATGAAATATCGGTACGCATTCGGCGGGAACTGGTGGAACTGCAAAAGAAGCTCAATTCCCGGCACGCCGCCGCGTCCGAGGCCAGATTTGAAGCCGATCTGCAAGCCGGTAAAAAAAGGTTGGTGGTA
>JAKAZF010000112.1 GCA_021826605.1 Planctomycetota bacterium
ACCAGGCGGCGGTACTGCTGGCTGATTTAATGGCAGGTAAAAAATCCGTCTGCACCCGCATTGTCGTGCCGCCGATTGGCGTGGTCACCCGCCGCAGTTCCGACAGCCTGGCTATTGAAGATCCGGAACTTGTGGAGGTCATGCGCGTAATTCGCGGCCATGCCCGAAAGCCGCTGAGTGTCAAGGAACTGCTGCGCCTGGTACCCATGTCCCGCCGGAACATGGAAAGGCAGTTTCAAAAATTCATCGGCCATTCGCCGCATGCGGAAATCGAACGTGTGCATCTCGAGCAGGCCAAGCGACTGCTCGCGGAAACGGATTGGCCGCTGCCGCGTATTGCCTCGGAATCCGGCTACAACAGCCACGAACATTTTACTCATACCTTCCGCAATAAAATCGGTGTGGCCCCGGGAACCTACCGTCGCCGCTATCGTGATCAACGCCCACTGCCACCGTCCAGAAATTGAGGCGTCTTCAAGCCGCATTGGAGCATTGCGGCAGTTAAGGCCGGTGAGGGGAAAAAGCAGGGCAGCAGCATCTGATGATTGTCTGATTCGCGATGCTGCCGCAACTGTTTGTCGTAAAAAACAACGGTTGCTTGTGAAATACCCGGTGTGCAATTGTGGCAAGCCGTGCATCGCCCGGGTTGTGCATATCCCGGGCAAAACGGATTCACGCGCGTTAATCTCCGCCCGGCTGGTTGGGCCAGTAAAAGTACCAGCCGGCCCAGTTATAGTTCCACACATTCAAATAGCTGTTGCCTCCGGTGTATCCGGAAAACAGCGAAGGACGGTTATTCAGCGGCGGCATGTGCGCCATGGCCCAGTTGTAGCCGGTTAAATTGTTGGAATTCTGTCCGGTGGAGTAATCATAGAATGTCGGAAAGCTGATTCCGCTGACGTGCCCATCGGCGTAGAGAATATTCTGGAACGACGGAACATCCGGATTGCTGTAACTGGGGTGATTAATCAGATACATATTGCCCTGGCCGCTCATCGGTACGCCATCCTGCTCCTGATTATTGCCTCCCCATGCAACAGCGTCGGCCGCCAGAATAGATTGCGGCGAATCCTGATCCGTCGTGGCCGGTTCATTAATTCGGTTGCCCCAGGTGGGGACCAATGCTCCGTTGTAACCGCTGGTTTCCACCATTCCCTGACCGGCGAACAGTGAACCGCGTGGAAGATTGGTGGTCAACTGTTGAAAGCTGTTGCGGGTGCGATCAACGGTGCCACCAACATACATATAAGTATCGGTAATCCAGTAACCCCAGTCGCCGGGTTGATCGCCGGCATAAAGCGCGCTTTGATAATTCGAGCTGGGACAAATCATCCACGGAGCCAGCCGCACATACGCACTGGGTCTCGGAGCCTTACTTAACCCGTTATCAAGGCCCCATGTGGTCGGATCATAGCCGGTATACCCCCAATTTCTGGAATTCAACCCGGAAATATATGGAATTTCCGGACCGCTTAAAGCACTTGCCACGGGCGTGCCAAAGGCGGACATAACAGATGTTGAACCCGTGCCGCCGTACTGCAGAAACGTGGCATAGGGTGTACCGAAGCGCCGCCAGTCCGCACCATATTGGCTGGTGTTTTCATCGGCGGAATCATTATTAAGTATCATGGGGAAAATGCATCCATTAACCGGATCCTGCGAAATTCCATATTTGGGGTAAGAGCTCTGTGCGTTGCCATTACCAAAGCCCCATGCAGCGGGAAAAAATCCTCTATGGTCCTTGGCGAACAGCAAACTCGCTTGCCCCCATGTCAGCAGGTTCGCTGCGCACGAGGTACGATTGGCGATTTCCCTCGCTTTACGCATGGCCGGCAAAATAATCGCGATTAACAGCACAATAATGGTTATTGTGACCAGGATTTCAATCAGTGAAAATCCACGAGTCTTGCGGCAAATAAGCATGGAAAAGTCTCCTGGCACAGGCACGGGCGATCGGAACCCCCAATCTGTCGCCGTTTATCGGGCGCACCGGTGCGGTTTCACACCATGATCTTCGGACCATACGGGATCAGTCGTACACGGATAACTCAAAAATGGACGTTGGGGCTGCCGTCTGATAATTGTTGTACAACAAATCGTTCGATCACGCGTTATACTACCGATAGAATGAACAGGGTTTTACCGGCACCTTGGGCCGAGAACCAAAGTGCCTATGGGCTTCGGGGTGTTCAGTTATGACCGCCATTAATCCTGCCAGTCCACTGCCGGAAGATTTTCATCGCATTCTCCAGAAACTGGAGGATGCGGGTAGCCGCTTTCGTGTTGCGATGTTTGTTGGTGCCCTGGCCAGGTTTGCCACGCTGGTTTTGCCGGTCAGTATCGCGGCTGTTTTATTGGCTGGTTTCATCGGTTCTGAAATCGGGGCCTGGTTGGTATGGTCGCTCTTGGCTGCCATACCCCTTGTCGTTGTGGCTGGTTACTGGTGGTTTCTGCATGAAATCATCTGGAAGCGCCCGGCGTATGGTCAGATCGCCCGGTGGGTGGAAGAACAGGCCGCCGCACAACATTTGCCGTTGGATAATCATTTTATCAATGCGGTGCTTCTGGCGGATGAATTGGAAAAGCTTCCGCCCGCCGCCGCCGGCCGCAGCGATGTGCGCCGAGTGATGATTCCCCAGGTACTCAAAGAAATCAGCGGCAGCATTGAGTCGCACAATCTTGCAGCCGTTGCCCCCTGGCGGCAGCAGCGAAAAGTGTGCCTGCGGGCGGGTGTGATAATGGCGGTCTGCGGGCTTCTGGCACTTTTATTTCATGTGCAGGTATCGCATGGTCTGGCGGTGCTTTCTGCGCCGGGGCGTTTTGTGCCCATGCAGGGTATGGCACAGATTCTGGATGTTCAGCCGGGAAATGAAACCGTTTTGGCCGGGGAGCCGGTGGATTTCATGGCCCGTATCAATACGCCGGGGCATAAACTCATTGCCACGGATCTATTTCTGCATTTCAAAAGTGGTGCCCGCAAAAAAGCCGCCATGGTCGCGTTTGGCCGCAATAACAGCACCTTCCGTTTCCATCTCGGCAGTGTGGCCGAAAATGTAACCTATATGGTGCAGGCCGGTGGAACGCAAAGCTTGAAATACCATCTGACGGTTTTGCCCAAAATTGCCCTTGCGCAGTATCAGATTCAAATTGCCGCACCGGCCTACACGCAGGTGCCGCCGCGAACCATCACGCTTTCGGGCAAAACCTTTAACCCGGCCGCAGCTTCAGTGACCGTCCCATTCGGCAGTAAAATCACGCTGACCGCCAAACTGGATCACACCGTTATCGGCGCATCGGCGCTGGTCGAAATTCGTAATGGCAAGACCATTTCAGCTAACACCAATAATCAGAAAACGTTCACTGTCTCATGGATTGCCGATCAGACCGTGCGCTACAACTGGCTTATAAATGACTCGCATGGCGATGCATTGCAGCGGTTTCCCGCATCATCCAATTCCGCGCCGAACCGGTTGCTGATCCGGGTAACGCCTGACGCCCCGCCCACAGTGCATGTACTGGTGCCCCATAAAGATATGTTCGCCATGCCGGGAGCGACGATTGCTTTAGAGGCCAAGGCCCTCGATGACTATGGCCTTACCGCCATGATCTTGCAGACTGCCGTTGATGGCGGTGGCTTTACCACGATCCGGCACTGGCAGATTCCTGACGCGGAAAACGGCAAACCCGCCACGGTATCTACCATTCGCGACATGCTTGCGCTGTCAGATACAGCCTACCACCTGGGCCAGACCGTCCGCTATCGCTTTGGTGCCACGGATAATCGCAATATTCTCATCGGCCAGAGCCAGTATGGCCCACAGACCGCATTCGGCCGCGTCTATACGGTCAAACTGCAAAGCTCCGCGACTTCCGCCATCAGCCGCAGCCGATGGGCCCGATTGGAGCATCGTCTGGAAAAAATGCTCGCCCGACAGCAGGGATTAATTACCCTGGCCAATGCCATCTATCTCGTGCCGCCGCTGTCAACGGTGCATAAAACCGCATCCATGGTTGCCGTTGGCCAGCGTCATTTGCGCCAATATATGGAGAGCACCTACAAAACTTTTCCATTCATCCATTCCATGGCGACAATTCAGCAGGCTCTGCATGTTATTGCCCATGGCGATGCCGCGGTGGCGGTGGCACGCGCGGATGATCTTGGCCTGGTATCCGATTCCGGTGCCGTGAAGCTGGAATTTCACAAGCTTCACACGCATCAGTTGAACGTGCTTAATGCGCTCAAAGCCCTGCTGGCCATGGCTGGTGCCAAAGCCGGCGGCATTGATTCAGTCGTGTCGCATCAGGGTACGAATTTTCCGGATCAGGGAAGGGAACAATGGCGACAACTGGCTTTGGCGTTGAAAAAACTGGAAAAGCAACAGCGCGGCGTTATGAACACCTCCATGAAACTGGCGCAAAAGCCCATCGATTCATTTGATGCCAAAGACAAAAAGGAATTGCTTAAAGCCCAGGCGATTGAAGACAAATGGTCCAAGTTCCTCAACCAGAAACTCGTCAATATGAGTAATCTCACGGAGCAGGATCAGGCCAATGCTTCATTGAAAGATGATCTCGCCCAGATGAATGTGGATTTGGCCATGGCCAAGGGAGCCTTGGCCGCCAAAGCCATTAAAATTGCGACGCCACTGGAGCAGGAAGGCCTGGAAGATGCGAAAAAACTCACCTCCAATATCGAAAAATGGCTGTTGCAGAAACCCGACACCTACAAATGGGAAATGGAAGAACCTGTAACCCAGAATGATGTTCCTGTGCCGCCCTTGCCGGCCGAGCTGTCCGATATGATCGGCAAACTGCTGCAACATGAAGAAGATCTCACCAGTGATATGGAATCTCTGGGCAGCAAATGGAACGATTCCATGAATAAAGGGCTGGGTTGGGGAGCCATGGATGGCCCGATCAGTGATATGAGCGCCCAGGGCGTTACCGGCAATACCATGCCGAAAAATGATGAAATTCAGGGCCGCAGCGGCTCCGGTCGCGAAGGCCGTGCCAGCGGCGAAATGGTTGGTGCCACCGCCACCGATAAAGGTGGCCGCCGCACACCCACCCGGCTGACCGGTGATTCGTTCAGTTCCGGACACATTAAGGACTCCTCCAAGCAGCCACCCGGCGGAGCGACCGGCGGCGGCAAAGCTTCCGGTTATGGCGGCTCGGGACTGGAAGGCCCGGCACCCTTGGGCATGCAAAAGGATATCAAACGCATGGCCGGAATCCAGGCTCAATTGCTGAATCAGACAGATCGTCTCCGCATTCAACTGCGCGCCGCCGGATTTAACAATTTCAAACTCATTGAATCCGCCGTGCTCATGCAGGATGCCCGAAAAGCGATGAACGCCTATCACTATCACACCGCGTTGCTGTATCAGAAATTGGCCGCTCAGAGCCTGAACACCGCCAAAGTCATCAACAAGGCCGAATCGCGGCTGACACTGGATAATTCCACGGTGGGCCACAAGACGCTGCATAAACTATCCGACTCCATGCTTGGAGCGATGCCCAAAGGTTACGCCAATCCGGTGAAGGCCTATTTTGAAAAGCTTTCCCAATCTTCCGGCCAGTAGCCATCGCCTTGAGTTTCTTGAACCGAATTGTAATATTTGCGGCAGGACAAATTGTCGCTGCTGCCCGGATTTTGCATCCCGGCATATTTGTGAATATTCATTTGCACGCCAGAGAGCTTTGAAGTAACTTCAAACCCTGGCGGAAACGGTCTCTGGAAGCCAATTGCAAAAGGCCGGTTGCGCATGGTCGTTGGTCCGACGGCGGATTCGTGGAAATGATGCAGCACGATGAAAAATCTCCGAGTTCAGATCGTCCGCGCCCGGATTCGGCGGGGGAAGTTCAACATTCCAATGGCGAGGAAAGCCCTGGCTTGGCTTCCGCGGCGGCCTGGTCGCCTTCCCCCAATGCCACACATATTGATCCCAACGAGTTCAGCAATTTCGAGCTTATCAGGCAGATGTTTCAATTTGTGCGGCCAGTTAAATGGATGGCGGTTCTGGCGTGCCTGCTGGTGGGATTGGGAGTGTTTCTGGAAATATCCTCGGTGGATTTGACGCGCGTGGTCATTAACACCGTTGGATTGGGACTTGGAGGTTCCGGCCCGGCAGGATCACATAAGCCAGACTGGAATACCTTCCTTCATGGATCGCTGCATGTGGCATTGATTCTCATCGGCATGCTGGCATTGTTTATCCTGCTTTCCAGCATCTGTAATTTTTTCCGCAGCATTGTCAATACCCGATTAAGCATGGATATGGTTTTTCACATGCGCTCGGCCGTGTATGATCAACTTCAGCAGGTGGGTTTTTCCTTTCATGATGCGCACTCCAGCGGACAGTTAATTAATCGTGCCTTATCCGATCTGCATAATGTCCGCTTTTTCGTGAACCTTTCGCTGGTATCCATCGCGGAAATTGTCGGTTACACCGTTGGCTACAATATCCTGATTGCCACCATTAATCCGTGGGTGGGGCTGGCGTCGTTGTTGCCCGTGCCATTCTGGATCTGGTACATCCTGCGATTTGGAAAAAAAATGCGACCGGTGCAGCGCGAGCTGATGGCCACCGGCGACAAACTCGTTAATGTATACAGTGAAAATGTCGCCGGTGTGAATGTCGTCAAGGCATTTGCCACGGAAACAACGGAAACCGGTAAATACAATACCACCGCCGATACCTATTTTTCCCAGGTGATGACCACGGTGGGCATGTGGGCTAATTTTATTCCCGTTATCCGCGGAATAGCCACCGGTTCAAATCTGCTGCTTTTTTTCCTTGGTTCCATGCTGGCGGTCAGTGGAAAATTGCACGCCGGGGACATCCTGGTCTTTGGTGTGGCGATGGGAGCGATTCTTTCACGCCTGCAACAGATCAACCAGATTGCCAATCAATACCAGATGGCGGTGGTTTCGGCCCGGAGATTTTTTGAAATTCTCTATGCCTATCCCAGCATTCCCGAAACACCCGAGCAACCGTCGTTGCCGCCGGGACCGGGAGCGGTGGAATTTTCCGGCGTTACCTTCGGTTATCAGCGGGATAAGCCGGTGTTGAAAAATATCGGTTTTCGAGCCGCCCCCGGCTCGGTCGTGGCTCTGGTTGGTCCCACCGGCGCGGGCAAAACCACCATGATGCAGTTGCTGGCCCGCTTCTATGACCCGCAACATGGAACCATTTTTGTCGATGGCCACGATATTCGCTCGGTATCCCTGCGGTCGGTCCGTCAGGCCATGGGGTTTGTCTTTCAGGAGACATTTCTCTTTTCAGATACTGTTGTCAACAATATCCGTTATGGTGATCCCCGCGCCTCGGTGGAGCAGGTGGAAGCGGCGGCACGCATTGCGCAGGCCCATGAGTTTATCATGGAAATGCCGAAACAATATGACACCATGCTCGGTGAACGCGGGTTGACGCTTTCAGGTGGACAGAAGCAGAGATTGGCCATTGCCCGGGCCATTGTCGCCAATCCGCGGATTCTGATTCTCGATGACGCCATGGCCGCTGTGGACCCGGAGACCGAACACCTGATCCGCAGGGCGTTGGAACTGGTTCTTCAGGATCGCACTGTGTTTATCATCGCGCATCGCTTAAGTACGGTTAAAGCGGCTGATCTGGTGCTGGTGCTGGAGCAGGGAGAAATCACGCAGGCCGGCACGCATGATGAACTGCTGCGGCAGCAGGGGCATTACCGCGAAATTGCGGAAGTCAGA
>JAKAZF010000113.1 GCA_021826605.1 Planctomycetota bacterium
GGTGAGTATGGGAACCGAATAGGGCACCGCCACGATCCCTACGACGTGATACCGGAGGGTGATGTGGCACTCGGTGCAATGCGTCCCACATAAAAAATTCTGGGCTGGCCCGTAAGCGCTCATTTACCGAAGCCTCAGCCAATGCCAATATCTTTGCGAGCGTAGCGCTCCCCGCTATGTAAATGGTTTCTTATTAATCGCGGAGGCCATAGCATTGACACTGCTGAGAATATTCGAACTGGCTATGCCTCGATTTTCCGCGGGGCAACCCCGGCGCTGCATACTTTGGCGGAATGATGCGGTCTTTGGCGAGGTAATGGACGGATTTTGGCCGCATCGGGGGGCTTCGGTCATCAGAGATTCGTGGGCGGAAAACTGCATGACCCACACCTGCGGCAATTTCGTCTTGACTTGCCCCCTTGTCGGTTTATCATCCGCAGTATGAGAAAGTTTTCATCATTACTGGTTTTGACTTTTCTGGCGGCCTTGTTCCTCAGTACTGCCACCACATTTGGTCAGTTGGAAGAGGCACATAAGCTAAGCCCCGTCATTCCGAAGTTAAGTTCGCAGGCCCGGCCCAGCTTGGTGCCCATCTACGCGATTGCGGTCATTGCGTTTCTCGGGGTGACCGCCGTGCTGGCCCGCAGTGCCCATCGTGGTGCAAGGCGTGGCGGGCGAGATGAGACGGTGCAGGTGGTTTAATGGGGCATCGGGCGTGGTCCGATCGCCAATAACAAACAGGATTCTTTCCCTTACGCGGAGGCTTCATCATGAAGGCAAAATCGTGGCTTATCGTGGGCTTGGGTCTGGTCAACGCGGTGCTGATTGGCGGCTTGATTGGTCGAAGTCAATTAGGCCTTTCCAAGGCGCAGGCGGCTGTCAATTTGCAAGGTGTGCGACCACTGACGGTTTCAGGGCGTTCCGGTAACGCCATGATCCTCTGGTTCTACAACGTAGATAATGGCCTGCTCACGGCGGTAGAAACACCGGGTAACGATCCGCAAATGGGCCGTTTTGCGTTCACGCGCAGTGTTAAGCTGGACATCCGGCGCGTAAAATCTCATCTGCATTGATCAACCAAACCGTAGCGGTCGCATGCCCAACGGCAGCGACCATCAGACCGACATTGGCTTGAAAGGAATAACATGAAAAACTCCAATCTTCTCATAGCGTTATTAACCACCACGGCCGTCATCCTGGCCTGCCTCCTGGCACTCGGCGGCGCACCTAAGGCATCGCGGGCGGACGTGCTGGCGTCATCAACTGATTTTCAGTTGTTGACTTCATCATCCATGGCCGGCGAACCGGACGTGCTCAATATTGTTGACTGCCGGGACGGATTGCTGTTGATGTACAAGTTGCAGGGGCGGCATATTCACCTTATCAACGCGTTTAATCTGAATCCGAATCTGCATATGCCGCACCGGCCATGATGGCACGCTGCGCGGAATCTATGGCTTACATACTGGAAAAGGGGATCGCGGACAGTGCTTGAATCGGTTTCATCTATAGCCCAGCGGGTGCTTAATGGCGAACTAATCAGTCGATATGACGCCCGTGCGCTGCAGGCTGTGGGCGGCGATGACATTTACGATCTGTTCTATTGGGCCAACAAAATTCGCATTCAATTCAAGGGTCGAGATGTGCGATTTTGTGCCATTGTGGCGGCAAAAGTTGGTGGATGTTCAGAAGATTGCCAGTTTTGCGCCCAGTCATCACATTATCAAACGGCCGTACAGGGCCAGACCTTTTTAACCGACGAACAGATACTTGCATCGGCGGAGCATGCCCAGCGCGTGGGTGCCGACAGCTTTGGCATTGTGAACAGCGGTCGCGGGCCGACACGTTCAGAAATGGAAAATTGGCTCGGGCCCTTGCTGGGCAAAATTGCCGCTGAAGGGAAAACGCGTGCCTGTGCCACGCTTGGGGCGCTGACGCCGCAAACGGCGGAATTTTTGCACCGGTCGGGTGTACGGCGTGTCAATCATAATCTTGAAACCAGCGAGCGGTTTTATCCGCAAATTGTTTCCACCCACCCCTATTCCGAGCGGCTCAATACGCTGCGGCACGCGAAGGCGGCGGGCTTATCGTTATGCTCGGGGGGTATCTTCGGCATGGGCGAAACGTGGGAAGATCGTTTTGATATGGTCTTTACCCTGCGCGATATCGGCGTGGATGTGATGCCGGTCAATTTTCTCAATGCCATCGCTGGTACGCCGTTGGAAAACCAGCCAAAACTTCCGCCGATGGAATGCCTGAAGATCATCAGCATCTGTCGATTTATTAATCCTACGGTGGAATTGAAGGTGGCAGGTGGACGCGAGGTATGCCTGCGCGACCTGCAAAGCTGGATATTCTTCGCCGGGGCTGACAGCACCATGATTGGCAATTATTTAACCACCTATGGCCGCAGTCCGGACGTTGACCATCAGATGGTTCGCGATCTGGGGCTTGCCTGGCAAAGCTACCATGAGGGGCCGGTGATGCCGGAAAGTGAACGGCCGCGCATGGCACGCGTTTCGCACACTGGGAGATACCAGATTCCCATCTATCATGAGGCGGACGTTGAACTGGACGTGGAAAAAGCGGCCGGGGCGCTGAAGGCCTAGCATGACTGCGCACGGGGTGGCCACACCTGCCTCCCACGCCAATATCCGGCGATATGCCAATTTGTCGGCATGTGCGTTGCGCACTCCCTTGGGGGCGTCACCCGATGAAAACTGGCAATCAATCGTAGTCGATCGCCATGAATTGCGCAGCAGCAAGCTTATTCCGGGCGTTGATGAGGCGTTGGCCAGGCGGTTTCCCAATCAGGCCGGGCTTTTTGGGCTGGACCGTGTTATTAAAATTGCATTACTGGCGGCTTCCGACGCATTGGATAAAACTGCCAGGCCTGAGTTAAACGATGCTGACGGCCTGTTTGTTGCCACCAGCAAAGGACCTGTTCAGACGCTGATCCGTGCGCTGGATAATCCCTCCGGTGTATCCGCGTCTGATGCAACGCAGATCGCGCTGGGGCCGGCGGCCATCGGTTATTATTTGCGGCAGCAGTTGGGGACACCCGAAACAGTGCACACATCGGTAGCGGCGTGCGCCGGATCACTGGCGGCGGCTTCGCGTGCATATGAGGCGCTTTTAACGGGTCGGCACCGGCGTGCCATTGTGGTTGCCGCCGACTCGTCAATCCATCCACTGTTTGATGCAAGTTTTTCGCGGTTGGGAATTTTGGCACCGGCGGACCAAGACGGAAATCGCCAATGCCGTCCATTTGATCCGTCTGGCAGAGGGTTTTTTATTACCGAGGCGGCGGCTGCCATTGTGCTGGAAATTATGCCGGGGGAAAATCTGCGTGTGGAGGGAACCTGGCTGGGCGGTGATGCGACGGATTTGTTGGCTACGGACTCGGATGCGACATCGTTAAAGCGAGGCATCCGGACCTTGGCCGGCGGGGGGGATATGGATTTTGTTCATGCCCACGCCACTGGTACCCGGCATGATGCCCATGAACTGGCTGCCATTGCGACCTTGGGACCCACCTATGTATTTTCGCATAAGCGCTTTTTGGGACATTGCCTTGGTGCATCCGGCCTGGTGGGGCTGGTGCTTTCGGCCATGTGTCATCGGCGTCACATGACGCTGCTGGGCGATTTACTACCTTGCCGGTCGACAAGCCTCACGCTGGCGCAGGGGTTTGGCGGGCATATCGGTGCTGTGCGGCTCGGTTATGGCGATTAGCGGCCGCCGCGCTGCACATCGAGATCGGGCACTACCGGCATAACTGCCCTAAAATGAGGTTGCAGGAGAAGCTGATGCGAATTGCAATGGCGCAGATAAATCCGACGGTGGGCGATATCAATGGCAATGCCAAAAAGCTTTGCGATGCGATTCATCAGGCGCGTGATAAAGGTGCGCAGTTGGTGGTAACGCCGGAATTATCATTGCTGGGTTACCCGCCGCGCGACCTGCTGTTGAAGCCGGCGGTGCTTAAGCACATGTATGAAGCGCTTAAATATGTGGCCGGAAAAAGCATGGGCATAACTACGTTAGTCGGTTTTGCGGATGCGAATCCGGCACCGTCGGGGCGAGGTCTTTTTAACGCGGTGGCGGCAGTTCGCGATGGGCAGATTTTGTCCCGTGCGTATAAAAGCCTGCTGCCGACCTACGATGTGTTTGATGAAACACGCTACTTTGAACCCGGTCCCCGGGTAGAATCCATCCACGTGGAGGGGCTTGTCGTCGGCCTGACCATTTGTGAAGACCTCTGGAATGATGCAGAGTTATTTCCCCGGCCCATCTATCATTTTGATCCGATCAGAGAAATTGTTTCATCCGGGGCGCAGATATTGGTAAACATCAGTGCGTCGCCCTTTGTGCTTGGGAAAAATGCTTTGCGGCGGCGTCTGATTACACATCAGGCCAAACGCTGGAAGGTGCCGATTGTGTATGTTAATCAGGTAGGGGCGAATGACGAGCTTATTTTTGACGGTAATTCCATCGCGGTCGATGCCCATGGAAATATATTGGCTTGCGCCGGCGACTTCATACCGGATATGGTGGTGACGGATGTTTCGCTCCCCGCTGAATCCACGCCAGCAGAGGCTCGCTCGATCCCACCCGAAAAGTCGGATATGGAAACGTTGTATCGGGCTTTGGTGCTGGGCATTCGGGATTATGCGTCAAAATGTCGATTCAAGTCGGCGGTGCTCGGGCTTTCGGGCGGTATTGATTCGGCGGTGGTGGCATGTCTGGCGGCAGCCGCATTGGGGCCCGAGCATGTGCTGGGTGTGTCGATGCCCTCGCGATTCAGCAGCAGCCATAGCCAGAGTGACGCTGCCGTGCTGGCCAGGGCCTTAAAAATTCACTATGAATCGCTGCCGATTGAGGCGGTGCATCGTGGTCTGGAACAGACCCTTGCGCCGCTGTTTAGGCATCTGCCTCCCGGTCTTGCCGAAGAAAATATGCAGGCCCGTATTCGCGGCAATATCCTCATGGCCATATCGAACAAATTTGGTCATCTGCTGCTGACAACGGGTAATAAAAGTGAGGTCGCCACCGGTTATTGCACGCTATATGGAGATATGTGCGGCGGTTTGGCGGTGATCAGCGATGTGCCCAAAACGATGGTCTATGAGTTGGCTAGGTGGATCAACCATCACGCGGTGGCGAAAGGCGAGCCGGCACCCATTCCTGAAAGCACGCTCACCAAGCCGCCGAGTGCGGAATTACGCCCGGACCAGAAAGATCAGGATTCGCTGCCTCCCTATGACCAGCTTGATGCCATTCTGCAAAAATATGTGGAAGAGGAACAATCCATATGGGACATCACGGCGCAAGGGTTTGACAAGGCGACGGTCGAAAAGGTGGCAAGATTGGTGGATATCAACGAATATAAGCGCAAGCAAATGCCACCGGGATTAAAAGTTACCTCGCGGGCGTTTGGATTTGGTCGTCGTATGCCGATTGCCCAGCAATACGATCCGCTGGCCAAGTTGCCGCTGCACTGACGGGGCATGAATGTGGCTTTGGCCAATGGGTGGCAATATGGATGGATGCCCGGATGGAAGGATGCTATGGCGGAGATGAATGCCATTCCATTCAATCATTGAATAAGTAATATATCAACCGAGTGAAGAGGCGGTACCATGCAAAATAATTATGGAATGGCGGACCGGTGGCAATGGTCGTTACCAGCGATGCGGGCGCACCGGTTACGCGCGGCGGTATTTGGGACACTGGCCGTGCTTTGGCTGATGCTGACGGCACAGACCGCATCGGCAACCGTGCTGGATGGTGGGCATTTTTTTCCTCCCAATGCCGTGGTGCAGGCCAACCAGATGATTACCCGCATGCAGGCGAAAACGGGCAAAACCATTTTGGTACAGACGTTTGCCAGCATTCCTCCGGCCATTGAACAACAATTTCCCCATCAATCGCTGCACAAGTTTTTTTATCGGTGGGCGGGTGCCGTCGGAAAGGCGCAGCACGTCCGCGGTGTGGTAATTATCATTTGTCGAAAACCAGGATATTTGATCGTCCGCGCTGACAAATCAACCCTTGGGAGCTTTTTTACGCGGTCGGAGCAGGCGCGGGCAAGCGAACTGATGCTGGATTTATTCCGCGGCAGCGAATTTAAGGGCGGGCTGCTCAGCGGAGTTGAGTTTATTACTCGCACCATTGAGCAGCGAGCGGGGCAGTTGCAGCCGGTACATGCCCCGGGTGGCGCTGCATTGGCACGCCGGCCGGCCGTGCGGTCACATCGCATAATGATTCTAATAGCGGTACTGCTGGGCATATTTATTCTCTTCTGGCTAATGACTCGGCGAGGTAAGTCGATGCAGCCTCCGATTGGGGGCCCGACGGCCGGCATCAATCCGCAGACTGCCGGTCTGACACCGGAAACTACACCGACGGCCGCGGGGCCACAGTCGCCAGGCACCAGTGCCATGGGCGGTTTTGCCTCCGGTTTGGCAGGCGGGGTCGTCGGTGCCGTGGCAGGGAATATGCTTTACAACGCCATTGAGGGCAATCAATCGGTATTGAACACGCCTGCGGGGGCCGCCGGTTCCGCCCCTCTGGATACGGGCAGCACCGGTAACGATGCGCCTGATACAACTGCCGATAACGCATCCGACTGGTCCAACACAGGAAATGATGATGCTGCCGGTGGATCATTTGGCGGTTCCGACGATGACTCGGCTGCCGATGCTGCGGACGACTCCTCCAGTGGCGATGATGATTCTGCCGACGATGCCGATGATGATGGAGGGGCATTTTAGGCGAGATCGGGTGGCACCGATGGAGGGCCGGGAGCGTATAAGCACGCGGGTGTATAACATACTGGCGACCTGTTACGGAGGTTAAACGTGAATCAATTGTTGTTTTACCAAAAGCCGGAGCCGTTGAATGCAGCGCGGCATCGCGACTTGAGATTGACGGCCGAAAACCCGAATTTTTCATTTGCGGCCTCCACCAACAGTATTCCCCTCATGGCGGTGGAATTTCCCCGTGCTGCTCTGGATTTTCCCATTGTGTTTGCCGGCGCGCCGGAATCGATACAGTCACCGGCTGTCATTGTCGGTCTTAAGAACACTGAAAATATATTTGTTGACGCCGACGGCCGATGGTTGGCCAGCTATATTCCTGCATTTGTACGGCGTTACCCGTTTGTGCTCGCGGAGCAGCCCAACAGCAAAGAACTGGCTGTGATGATTGATGTGGCCTACTCCGGTTTTTCCACGGAACATGGGCAAAGAATATTTACCGAAAAAGACGAGCCGTCGGATTTTTTGCGGACTGCCATCAATTTTTTGCGTGATTTTCATGATCAGTCTCAACGTACACGCGAATTTGTGCAGGAATTGAAGAATCTGGATTTGCTTGTGCCGCGCCAGTTTCAGATTGCGCAGCAAGGTAAGACGGTTTTTACCCTTCGTGATTTCTATGTGGTAGATGAATCCCTTCTTGGCAAGCTGTCCGACATGCAACTCATTTCGCTTGGTCGGCGCGGCTATCTGATGTTGATTTATGCCCATTTGTTTTCATTGGCAAACATGCAGAAAAATTTTGCCAAATTGGCGCAGACAATCGAAATACCAAAACCAGAATCGCCGCCCGCCATTCGCGAGGCACTGGTGGTAGATACAAAGCGCGGCAGCCCGATGCTGCTGTGGATATTTATTGGTGCGGGGATTGTGTTTGTAATCGCGGTGGTCATTATTCTC
>JAKAZF010000114.1 GCA_021826605.1 Planctomycetota bacterium
CTGCGGTGTGGCGGTGCTGCTGGGCATTATTCTGATGATGGAATTTTTCGTCTGGCGGCCCCTGGCCGTGTGGGCGGAGCGATTCCGGTATGAGGTGGCGGTATCTTCCATTACCCGGGGCAATACCGGAATATTGGGCTGGTATCAGCGTGGCTGGCTGCCGCGGATGTTTGTCAACCACATTGTTTTTCCACTTAATAACGGTGTTAATCTGGTGATCCGATACACCCGCGGATCGGCTAAAAAGCTCGTGCTGCCGCGCATTGAAGTACCCGCCCTGATTACCCGCTTATGGTCCAATACCCAGCGGCTTGCCGGCTGGCTGCTGATTTTCGCCATTGCCATCGGCGGCGGTTTTTATACGTTTAATATTTTTCACAATCACCTCCTGCCGCCGCTGGCCGAAAAAATCCCCGCTTACATCGGCTTTTCATTGCTTCGGATTCTCATTGCCTATCTGCTTTCCATGCTGTGGGTTGTACCGGCGGTATTATGGGCCAGAACCCGGCCGCGAACGTTTCGGTTTTTATCCTCCATTTCGCAGACCATGGCCAGCATGCCACCCATTGCCCTGACTTTTATTGTTATCAGTATTTTTGTGCAACATCTGCAATTGGGTTATTGGGGAGTGGAAGCCGCCGGAATGGTGCTGCTGATGAACGGTGTGCAATGGTACGTGCTGTTTAACATGCTTGGCGGCATCGCTAAAATTCCCGGAGACCTGAAGGAAGTGTGCAATGCCATGGGATTATCCCGCTGGCAGCAATGGAGAAATCTGGTAATCCCGGCGATTCTTCCTTCCCTGTTTACCGGAACGATCACGGCCTTTGGCGGCGGTTGGAATACGCTTATTTTCAGCGAATGCATCACCTACGCCGGACACGCCTACAGGCTGCCGGGAATTGGCTGGCTGCTGAATGTCGCGTCCGGTTCGGCCCTGCCGCCGTCCGGCAAGCCGCTGCCGACTCCACAGGCGCAGGCATTGCTTTTTGCCGGGGTAAGTTGTTTGATTGTTCTGATCGTGGTATTGAATCGGCTGCTGTGGAAGCCGTTGCAAGCCTGGGCGGCGGACCGATTCCGTCTGGATTATTAACGATGGGATACCGTCGGTGCCGCGCGATATAAACCGGCATAGAAACACCGCATAAGAGATCGAATGTATGCTACTGAAACTCGATAACGTCACCAAGGTGTACCAGACCGATGGCCCCGCCGCCACCATTCTGGAAGACGTCAATTTAAGCGTTGATTCCGGGCAGTTTATCTGCCTCGTCGGGCAGTCCGGATGCGGAAAATCAACCACATTGCGACTGATTAACGGATTAATGCCGCCCAGCAGGGGTAAAGTCTATTTTAAGGATAAGCCTCTGACGGGTATTAATTTACAGTGCGGCATGGTTTTTCAGAATTTTGCGCTTCTGCCCTGGATGACCGTTACTCAGAATATTCTTCTGGCGCTGGAGGCACGACGCATTGATCGGAATACCGCGGAAAAGCGCGCGGCGTTTTATATTGACAAGGTGGGCCTCGACGGTTTTGAAGGAGCCTATCCGCGGGAACTCTCCGGCGGCATGAAACAGCGCGTGGGCCTCGCCAGGGCCATGGCTGTAGAACCGGAACTGCTGCTGATGGACGAACCATTCAGTGCGCTGGACCCGTTAACCAGTATTAACCTGCGTGAGGAATTGCTTGATATCTGGGCCGATCCGAACCTGGCGGTCAGCACCGTCATCATGGTCACGCATAATATTGAAGAAGCGGTGGAATTGGCTGATCGCGTGGTGCTTATTGGGGGCCGGCCCGGACATGTGGTGATGGATCTCGACATAGCCTTGCCGCGACCCCGGCAGAAAAACTCTGAAGGCTTTACCCGTTACGTGGACTCAATATTCAGCATGATGGCGGAAATTTGACCCGTCCGAAGATTCTGTGGAGAATAACCGTATGTCAAATTCAGAAAATCCCCAACCCGTTGATCCCCCGCAAAGCGGCGAGGCTCCCGTTGTTCCCGTGCCTCCCACCGGTTTAAGCAAAGTGCTGGGATTGCTTGAAATTCTTGATGACCATGGCGGCAAAGAAGATATTTACAAACTCGCCCGCGAATTGCGCGACAGCTTCGGTGAACTGCTGTTGATTATTAAAGCGGCGGAAGTACTGGGTTTTGTCGATACCCCCGGTGGTGATCTGGTCATGCAGCCGCTGGGCAAACAGATTATCGAACTGCCGGTGAATCAGAAGAAGAAGCTTATTGCCGGGCAAATTGCCAAGTTGCCCCTGTTTGTTCATTTTCGGAATTTTCTCCTGCAGCAGGCGGAACATTCCACTTCGCGCAAGCACATGCTGGAGGAAATCGGCCGCGTGCTGCCGACGGAACGCCCCAAGCCACAATATGATGCCCTGCTGAACTGGGGCCGATACGCTGAAATTTTTTCCTACAGCCGCGATACCGATACATTCCACTTGGTCGAACCGGAATCATGAACAACTCGATTGGACGCCCTGTTAAACCCATCTCACGAGCGGAGCACAACTCCGTTCCCTGCCGGCGATTTGGCACCCCGCTTGGCCATTGGACGAGTTTATAGAATCCAGGGATCAGGCTATAATGCTTAAATGCCAAGAAGACCCGATTATCAGCGGCCTCCTGCGGACATCAAAAGGGGTTGCATCGCGCGTTGGCCCGCGGATTAACCGCCGCCGGAGGTAATAGCGCAGAAAGTCCGGTACCGCGCTAGTGGGAAGCACAAGAGTTACCCGTCGCGGCAGGGCTACTGGAACCTGGTGCGAGCGGATGCTGCGAAATGCCCCATGTTTTCCGAGGATCAATGGCACAAGCTGGAAGAGGTACTGCGAAGAGCCATCCTCTCCGGTTTTGTGGGAGAGGACTTCCGGGGCGACTTCCCATCGCGTGTCTGGGCGTACATTAATGGGAAGTTATACGAGGCGAGATATGGGGGAACCAACGGTGAATATCACGGATTTCCGATCGAGTCTCCACAGGGATTTCCACGCGATCAAGACGGCCTGTTAGAAAGGATTCCGAGTGTCGAAATACCTGTCCATTGAATGTGATTGGCTTGACCAGCCGGTCCCGGATGCAGTGGAACGCAGAACATGGGCTTGCATTCGCATGTTCGCGGCGTCGCGGTCCGTTACGCGACTGTGGGACCGCGACGCGAAATCCGAGCGTATATCGCTGTATGTTCCAGCGTTTCCGCTTGCAAATTGGATTGTCCAAAATTGGTGGACTCTTCTCAACGAGCCGGGCCGCAGCGAACGTATTCCATGCGATGGGGACGACTTATCCGAGGCGCAGAAGCAATGGCTGCATCGGCACTGTCTGCGGTCAGCGGATCCGGGGTTACTGCTGCCCCAGGCCTGCTTTTACAATGACGGACGAAGCATCTGCATCCAATGGACCGCCGATGAGCAGGATTCCTGCCCGCAAATGCCGGGGCATTTCGTTGAATCCGGACTGATTCGTATTTCGCCGGATGAAGCGCAATTATCGCTGCGCGAGTTTGTGGCAAATGTGATCAGCCGCCTGGAAGGCATCGATGATGACCGCGTCGCTCGCATGCGCGCAAATTGGAAGGCAATTGTTGAAGCCGGACCCGACGAGATCGAATTTTGTCGTGCTGCCGGACAAATGGGCCTGGACCCCTATCAATCCGGCGATTGGGACCCGCTTGTTGTATCTCTTCTGGAGCACGGAATTGGAGACGACACCGAACGGCCCATCGTCGGCGATTTTCTCAAGGCGGTAGACTTGGCCGCAGCGGTAGACGTATGGAAATGGATCAAGGGGGTTGAAAAGGATCTTTCCATTGGGAAATCACCCCAGAGACAAACCATTGCCGAACTGCCGGCGTCGAACGCGGCCTCGCTGGGTTACCAAATGGCCAGAAAGGTGCGCGATACCGCAGCACTCGGGCCAGGCGAGCCGATAGACTCCGTTGAGGCAGTCGCTCGCAAGTTGAATATCGCCGCACTTTCCTTTGACGACCACAATCACCTGCCCAGCACCAGCGTGCGCGGCGTGGTCGGCTGGGATCCCAGCCGGAAAGCAGTGATAGCCGGACCGAAGCCGGGAAGGCAGGATAGCCTGCGATTTTTGGAGGCCCGCGGCCTTTTCCTCGCCGCTTGGAACTGCCAGCGCAGCGCCAGGTTGATCACTGATGCGCACACTTGGGACCAACAGGCAGCCAGAGCTTTCGCCGCGGAGTTGCTGGCACCCAGAAGAGACTTGGCCGCGGATTTGGCCAAAGACAGCACCGGCGATGTGATCCGGCGCCTTGCTGAAAAATATGTTGTCAGCGCCCGTGTCGTGGAGCACCAACTCAACAACGCCAATGTATTTTCCGGGATCGAGTAACCACCCAATGGGACGGATGGATGGCATTTCTTGAACACTCGCGTTGTGCTTAGTTGACAACGCGGGAGCGCAAGCGAACAATGAAACAACTTGATGCGGTCTTTGTGAAGGAGCGTGTATCGTGCGCAGGATGCATATTTTAGGATTTTTCACCTTGATACTGGCCCTCGGCCTCGCAGGCTGCAGTCAAAATTCAGAAAGCCTCTTAATCCCGACTCCCAATCCGCCGGTAGCCGATATTCCCATCCCCATGGGAATGCATATCGACTTAAGCCGGTCGCAAAGCACCTACGCACCGGGTTCGAATATCCGTCTGGTCAATGAGCTGTACGTCGGATCGGATCCGCGCTTAAGTGTGGCCCGGTTTTTTCTCCATTACATGCCTGCTTACAAGTGGAAAATGCAGGAAGAGCGGCAAGGGCCCAGCGGCATAATCCTTGATTTTATTAAAAATCAGGAAGAATGCGTCATTACCATTAAAAGAGGTTGGTTCAATACCCATTGCTATATATCCGTTACGCCGCAACTTTCGCATGCTGCGCCGGCGAAACCCTCTACGCAGCCCTGATCAGGCAATATTGGGGCATCGATGGCTGATACACATTTACCCATTCATCCGGAAGCGCCGGCCTCAGATCTGTGGTATTCCGATGGATTGCGTTTCAAATGCACGCAGTGCGGCAACTGCTGCGGCGGTGGGCCGGGATATGTCTGGCTGACGCTGGAAGATATGACGCGAATCGCCGGATTTCTCAAAATGCCGTTCGATGATTTCACGCGCAAATTTGTGCGGAAGGTCAAAGGTGCCTATAGCCTGGTCGAACGCGCCAACTTTGACTGCATTTTTCTGCAGCGCGCCGATGGGAAAGCTACCTGCGGCATCTACCCCGTACGCCCGATGCAGTGCCGAACCTGGCCGTTCTGGGAAATGAACCTCCAGACTCCCGCGGCCTGGACCCATGCCGCATCACGCTGCCCCGGCATGTGCGATCTCGATGCGCCGAAATATCCGCTGGCCCACATCGAAAAATGCCGCACCCACCCGGAATCCCCGGATTAAATCACGGCTTTAAAGCAGAAGGAATTCCAAAAAACATCGGAAAATGATCAACATATCATTTTTGTGAATATTTAAATTCAAATACGCTTTTAACTTTGTCGGAATTGGATACAATAATGCGTTGGAGAACTGGCGAATGGCTGGTTGCAACGCGAAAGGAACTGGTGGAATGACCGGCACACCGGAAATATTTGATTTAACTATTATCGGCGGTGGGCCCGTGGGCTTGTATGCCGCCTATTATGCCGGCCTGCGACAGATGAAAACCAAAATCATCGATTCGCTGGACCAGCTTGGCGGCCAGTTGGCCACACTCTATCCGGAAAAATACATTTTCGACGTGGCCGGTTTCCCCAGAGTCGTGGCCCGGGATCTGGTCAAAAACCTCATGGAACAGGGTCTGCAATACAACCCCTCTGTGCATTTGTCTGAAACCGTCAAAACCCTCAAACGCCATGAAGCCATGGATTGCTATGTCGTTGGCTCAGAACGTGCCGAACATTACACCAGAACGCTGCTGATCTGCGCCGGTGCCGGCGCTTTTCAACCCCGAAAGGTCCCGATTCCGAATGCTTCGGCATGGGAAAACAGAGGCATTTACTATTCTGTTTCCTCCAAGGCGGCCTTTGAAGGCAAGCGATTGCTCATCATAGGCGGAGGCGATTCGGCGCTGGATTGGGCGATGAACCTGCATGGCACTGCGGCCCATATTTCCATTATTCACCGCCGGAATCAGTTCCGCGCGCATGAAGACAGTGTTTCCAAGGTTTTGTCCCTCGGCGTGCCAATTTTAACATTTTGGGAATTAAAAGACCTCGTAATAGCCGATAATGTTTTAAAGGGTGCCGTTCTGGTCAATAACCAGACGCAGGAGCAGCGGACCATACAGGTCGATGCGATACTTCCGCAGCTCGGTTTTATCAGCTCCCTGGGTGCTATAAAAAATTGGCCCGTTCAACAGGAAGGCCAATCCATTCTGGTCAACCAGCAGATGGAGACCAATATGAAAGGCATTTTTGCAGCCGGTGATGTTGCGGGATTTTCCGGAAAGCTCAAGCTCATCGCGACCGGCTTTGGCGAGGCGGCCACCGCTGTGAATTATGCGAAAATCCATCTTGATCCCAAGGCGAAAGCTTTCCCCGGACACAGCAGCGAAATGGGACCGCAAGCCATGACCACGATTGCTGATCCGGTGCAACCTGTAACTGTGGAATAAGTTGATCGTTTGGCATAACGGTCAGCAAGCTCAGGACGAGCGATGATGAACAAAAGGACAGCGCAAAGTTTGAACTTCAAAGGCCTTACAACCTTTAAACTCATCGGCGTGGTACTGCTCGCCGGATCGCTGCTGTCGGTTTGGCCCGGCTGCAAGGATGGCTCCACCGATTCAGCCTCCACGCCCGGCCGCGATGGTACGGTTCGACCGCTCGCATTGGAAGCTCAGCCGCTTAAACCGGCGCAGCACGCCATGACCAATCCACTGCTGGCTGATGTCTGGAAAAGTGCGCAATGGTTCAAATTGGCAAAAACCCAGTCCTCCACTACCACCAACGCTCGCACCAAAATTGCCGCAGCTTTTACCCCTGCCAACCTCTACATTGCCATTGTCGCAACCGGCCCATCCAAAGCAGACCCGGCCGCAGCCGCCGATGATCTCTGGCGGCATGATTGTTCAGAAATTTGGCTGGATACCTCACGCAAACAAAATGGCACCAATTTTTTTGAACTCGTGGTGTCGCCAACTGGCCGCACGCACGGCGTGTGGCACCGATCCTCAACCCCCCCCACGCCAACATCAGCCGGCACACCGGATTTGGATCATCCGTATGGCCTGATTCCATGGAACATCAAGGGCCTGGTCGTAAAAACCGGCTCCGGCACCTGGCGGGGACACCCTGCCGTGACAACCGTGGTCAAAATCCCGATCAGCAGCCTGCCGCGGCCCTTGCGATTTGTCGGCAAAATCGGCGGGCGGTTTCGCATTAATGTGTTGCGATATGTCTGGCAAGCCAACGCTGATGGCCACCGTACGCTCACCCAATACAGCCTGTTCCCCGTGCCGCTTGAAGCACAGGCGTTTGCTCCCTACCTCATGGGCCGCCTCGCTCTGATTTCATCCAGCGATGCCGATGTGGCTTTACGCCGGTAATATCCTGACTATCCATCGTCCTGCATTATTCCGCACGCAGGACGCCGCGCTCGCCGCATGGCCACACACCATCCGCGCCGCCGCCACGCACCGCCGCCGCGAACACCGGATGACTAATCCGGTG
>JAKAZF010000115.1 GCA_021826605.1 Planctomycetota bacterium
AATAGTTCATCCACACCGGCAATATTCAGCGGCAGCGGTGATGCGTTGACTTTGGCTTTCAGCAGCAGTGCGAACCTTGGAACCATTTCTACTCTTGGAAGTTTGGTCAGTAACGGCCTGGGCGCAACGACGTTGTATGGCGATATTACCACCAGCGGTGTCCAGAGCTACAACGGAACCGTATCACTTGCAGCGGCGTCCATTACCCTGACCGGCACGACGCTAAATAGTTCATCCACACCGGCAATATTCAGCGGCAGCGGTGATACATTGACGCTACACTTCAGCAGCAGCGCGAATCTGGGTGTTATCACCACACTAGGCAGCCTGGCAGACACGGGTTCGGGGACAACCACACTTAACGGCAATATTACCACCGGCGGAAATCAGAGTTATAGTACGCCCGTAGGAATAAACTCCGCCTTAACTTTAACAGGGGCAAGCTTGAATCCGTCTCCAAGTGCGGCGGCGGTATTCATCGGCGCTGGAACGCCGTCACTGATACTGGATTTTACCCAGTCATACAATGTGAACTTGGGTGCATCGGGTGGTTTGGCCTCATTGGATTTGGGTGTGCCATCAACGGTTCCTGTCCGTATCCTGACAAGCACGGCTTTAAGTTATCCCCTGGCCGTCACTGGAACGGTTACGGTTGGTCAAAACAGCGATCCAGCAGGAAGCGTAATCACCCTCACTGGTTCCTCCTTTAAATTTGGGAGTTCTTTTGATGCGGCAAGTCCCAATGACGCTGTCATTTTCGCCGCCTTGGGCGGAACGGCAAGCAGCGTGGAATTCGACGGTGTCGTCGGCGGCAGTAGCACGAATCCTGATCTCGCATCATTGGCTGTTCAAGAAACAGCCACCGTCAACGGCGGGGCAGTCAACACCATTAATGACCAGATTTATACCGGCGCTGTCAGAATCAATAATAATGGGACAACCACCTTAACCAGCGTGCAGGGCGGGATCGCAGAAGATGGCGGAATCAGTTCAACCGGAAGTATTACGCTGTCGCCGAATTCGGCGCTCATGGTGCCCAATCCGGATCCGATTCTTGGAGCCGGTGCAACGACCGGGGATTTTCGCCCGCAAAACTACCTCACGATTAACGGCAATATAACCGCTGCCGGAACCGTCGCGTTGGCACCCAATGCCCCGACGTATAACGGCACAAGCAATCCGATCCCCGATGCCGCGACAATTATTACAACCCTTCAATCCGGAACCGTTGCGGTCACTGGTCAGAATATCTACATGGGTATGGGGCAAAAGTGGACATCGCTGACCGGCCTGAGCCTCAGTGCGATCGGCGGAACCGTTGAGCTCGGTGATGTCAACGTCGTGGGTACAATCGCCGTTAATGCCGGTACCATCGACATGCTTTTGCGTCCCGCCGGATCACAACTGGTGCCGGGAATTTCATCAGGGGTGTTAGGATTGCATATCAATACGCCCGGTTCGGAAGGGGTGGATATTGTGGCCAACACCATCAATTTAACCGGCCGCATTGTTCCCGTCGGAGCCGGAGCCGATTACGCACCCCAGTATGCCTATGGGCCTGGCGGTACGGTCACGGGCAGTATCACGCCCATTTCGTCTGGAGTTCACTTTTATGGTGTCAATGTATTACCGTCCACTCTTCTGGCTTCCGGAATCGCTAATGGTCGATTAACCACCTATTACCTGGATCTGAAGGCCAGCGGGCCATCGGTCTCGAATGTAACCGTGGCTGTCACGCCCATCATTCCGCCGCCGCCGCCGCAATTTAATTCGGTCGTGGTGCTGTCCTCGGAGCAGCGGCAGATTCTGCGTGAAGCCGGCATTAATGCCCGTAACACCTCCATTGATAACCTTCTAAACCTGGTTGGCGGAAAAGCGGTATTTAATGACATTCCCACCAGCGATGGAATGATTATCGTGCACCCCACGCTCCTGGATTATTATGTCACCACCAGTCGCTTGCCCTACCAGCAGACCAGGGATTTTATCGCGCTGTACCGTGACGTGTTCCTGGCCCCGGTGATCAATCCGAAGACCCATCAATCCGAGCTGGATAAAAAGGGCAATGTGATTTATCGGTCAAAACGCACGGAACTTCATGTGCTGTTCCGCAACTCCTTTAGCGATTATTCCAAAGTCGTGGGAGCAGCGCACGCCACAGCGCTGGGCTTCCGCCTCTGGCTGGAAAAGACGCCCAGCCAGCTCAAGGCGCTGCAAACATTAAATCAATTGCGAGCGCTTTTAGGACAAGCGCGGGGGCTTGGCCTGACATCGGTGGAATTGCGATTATCACACAGTACCATTTTAGCGGAGTTGAATCCTCAAGCGCTGTCCGAACGACAGTTTGAGGAAACGGTTCTGGGACGCAAGCTCTCAAATTTGTGATCAGGATGGATTCACCGGATTGTCGGATTTTTGTTTTGCGGTATATACTTCCATGAAAATAAAGGGTCGTTAAATGTCTGATCTGAATATACAACAATTGCTGCAACCGGTGACCGCTGACCGTCCCTGCGGGGAAGATTTATCCTACGACCCCGACTTTATGGAACTTGAACGCCTGATTCAGGGCACACCTGAACGGGAAATGGGTGATGTAAAGATCGCGGCTGAAGAACCGGATTGGCGTGATATTTCCCGGCGCTGTCAGGAGTTGCTGGCTCGCACGCGGGATTTGCGGATCATGGTATATCTGACCCTGGCGGAATTAAAATTGCGCGGTGCACCGGGCTTTCGCGATGGGATTGTGTTGATCCAGAAAAGTGTCGAGTCCTTATGGCCGACGATTTATCCGGCGCTGGATCCGGATGATAACAATGACCCCACATTCCGCGTGAACGCCATCGCTGCCATGTCTCCGCAAGGCGATGTGTATGGTGACCTTCTGAAGTTTCCGGACCGTCTTAGAAGCATGGTCCTGGCCGACTCTAAACAAATTGGCCGCATTTGTCTGCGGGACATTCTTATTTCCAACGGCGAATTAACCGCCCCGGAGGGCGAAGCAAAAAAGGACCCCAGCATCATCGAGGCAGCCTTTAAGTCCGCCAATCCGGAATCTCTCGCCTTAATTTCCCGCGCGGTTGATGAAGCCGTGGCGGCATGGGATGCCATGGACGCTGCCTTAACAGCCAATGTCCCGGTCGGTCACGCGGTGGATCTGCAGGGCAGCCGAAAGATTCTTGCCGCCATTCAGGCCGCTATGCGCCGGCAAGCAGGTCAGGGAGAAAACAGTGGCGCTGCTAATCCGACAGGTGGCCCCGGTGCGGCGAGTACGCCGGGTGTAATGACACCGGCCACGGCCCATAAGACCGGCGGTGCCTCAGCCGGTCCGATTACGTCGAGAGCGGACTGCAATCGAGCCATCGACGAAATCTGTAGATTCCTGGAAGTTACCGAACCCTCCAGCCCGGTTCCATTATTATTAAAGCGGGCGCAGCGTTTGATCGATAAGAACTTCATCGATGTAATATCCGATCTCTCGCCGGAGACGCTGGCAGCGATCAGAGCGCTGGCAGGATTGGCTAAGGATGGGGAATAAAAAGGTGATTTTGTTAATCTCTTACCACGCGGGCTTGACTTGATTTGCTCCTTAGGGTAAGTTAAAAAATCAATAATTGGGGTATATATTTTGTGCGGCATTTTCGCACGGGCAATTTTGATGGAGCTGTCCTATGGCTAAGGCAAGCAGTCAGAAGTTTATCGCTCGCAATCGCGCACCTCGGGTTCAAATCGAATATGACCTGGAACTTTACGGGTCGGAAAAGAAAATAAATCTTCCCTTCGTCATGGGCGTCATGGCTGATCTTTCAGGCAACCCCGCTGAAGCGCTTCCCGGCGTAGACCAGCGCAAGTTCCTTGAAATCGACGTGGATAATTTTGACGAACGCATGAAAGCCGCCAAGCCACGTGTGGCGTTTCAGGTCTCTAACAAACTTTCGGGTGAAGGCAACATGCCCGTTGAGTTGACCTTTGACAGCATGGACGATTTTTCGCCCGCCGCCGTGGCCCGCAAGGTTGAGCCGCTGCGGAAATTGCTGGAAGCCCGCACCCAATTGGCGAATCTGCTGACCTACATGGATGGCAAAGCCAATGCGGAAGAATTGCTGGGTAAGGCATTGAAAGACCCTGCGTTGCTTCAAGCTCTGGCCGGTGCTCCCAAACAACCGTCCTGATTCCATTGGCTTTACGATTCTGATATTTCCTACATACAGGAGGCCAGAAAATGGCGGAACCAACACAAGCTCAATCCGCAGCGGCACCCGCGGCGGCGACAGTTGAATTAAATGAATTTGATTCGCTGTTAAAAAAAGAGTTCAAGCCCAAGACCGACGGCGTAGCCGAACAAATCAAAACTGCGGTGCAGACACTGGCTCAGCAGGCCCTGGAAGGAACATCGCTGATTTCTGATGATGTGGTGCGCTCCATTGAAGCCATCATCGCCCAACTGGACGCCAAACTCACGGAACAGGTCAATGAAATCATTCACCATGAGGCGTTCCGGTCGCTTGAGGGGACATGGCGCGGTCTGCACCATCTGGTGAATAATACGGAAACGGATGAAACCCTGAAAATCCGGGTCATGAACATCTCCAAAAAGGATGTGGGCAAGACTATTAAAAAATTCAAGGGCACCGCATGGGATCAAAGCCCGCTTTTCAAAAAGCTCTATGAAGATGAATTCGGCAGCCCCGGCGGCGAACCCTATGGTTGCCTGATTGGTGATTACTATTTTGATCACTCTCCCCCCGATGTTGAAATTCTGGCCGGAATGGCCCAGATCGCAGCGGCGGCCCATGCGCCGTTTATTTCCGGTACCGCGCCCAGCCTCATGAATATGGATTCCTGGCAGCAAGTCGGTGACGCCCGTGATCTGACAAAAATTTTCCAGACCCCGGATTATGCGCCATGGAGGTCCCTGCGAAAATCGGATGATGCCCGGTATATCGGATTAACCATGCCGCGGTTTCTTTCCCGCATTCCTTATGGCTCCAAAACCAATCCCGTGGAAGAATTCGCCTACGAAGAAGATACGGGCAAGGCGGATCATAATAAATACACCTGGTCCAATGCCGCCTTCGCCATGGGTGTTAATATCAATCGGGCATTTAAGCTTTATGGCTGGTGCTCCCGCATCCGCGGCGTGGAGTCCGGCGGTATGGTTGAAGGCCTGCCGTGCCACACATTCCCCACCGATGACGGTGGCGTGGATATGAAGTGCCCAACGGAAATCGCCATTACCGATCGCCGCGAGGCCGAGCTGGCTAAAAACGGGTTAATGCCGCTGTCCCATTGGAAAAATACGGACTATGCCGTATTTGTCGGTGCGCAATCCTTGCAGGAACCGGAAAAATATGCCGATGCGGACGCCACCGCCAATGCCAATCTAGCGGCCCGCATGCCGTATCTTTTCGCCACCTGTCGTTTCGCGCATTTCCTTAAGTGCATGGTCCGTGACAAGATCGGATCATTTAAGGAACGTTCGGATATGCAGCGCTGGCTCAATGAATGGATTATGCAATATGTTGATGCGTCGCCCGCGACATCCAGTGAAGAATACAAAGCTTCCCATCCGTTGGCGGCCGCAGAAGTAACCGTTGAGGAAGTAGAAGGTAATCCAGGTTATTACCGCTCGAAGTTTTTCCTCAGGCCGCACTACCAGTTGGAGGGCCTGACCGTTTCATTGCGATTGGTCAGCAAACTTCCGTCGGTCAAGAGCGGCGGATAAATCTGATTATTGCACAGGTGTTTTTTGGACAGGCATGTTCTGATACGTCGTCAGAGCTGCAAGCTGTCAGCTAGTCCAAGGATGCCGTGTTGCTATAAAGCTTTTTTGAAAGGAGCTTAACTATGGCGTTCGATGCATATCTGAAAATTGATGGAATTGATGGTGAATCCACCTCAAAGGGAATGGAAAAGCAAATTGAAATTGAATCTTTTTCCTGGGGATTAAGCAATTCCGCGACGGTCGGCAGTCAATCTGGTGGAATCAGCAGCGGCAAGGCCAACATCTCCGCTTTCACGATCGTGAAAGCCATTGATAAGGCCAGCCCGAATCTGATGCTTGCCGGCTGTGACGGCAGCCATCTGAAAAGTGCCACGGTGACATTTCGCAAATCGACTGGTTCCTCGGGCCAAAAACCCTTTGAGATTTTGAAGTTCACAGATTGTATGGTCTCGTCCTATCAGGTATCCGGCGTCACCGGCGGCAATGACACGCTGCGCGAAAGCGTCAGCTTTGAATTCGGAAAAGTGGATATGGAATATTACACCCAGAAGTCCGATGGTTCGACGTCAAAAGCCGGCAATACCAGTTGGGACCGCACCAAAAATGCGAAGGGCTGATGCAGCCTCAATCAGGAATTGCGCTTGGTGCAAACGCCCGTCGATGGATGGGAAGCTTGCAATCCAGCCTTCCGAAGATGCCGATGTGCGAAAGATGCCGTCGGCCTCTTCGGATTTTATATTCCTGCGCCGGGCCTTTGGCTTTGATCTATAGCATTGTCTCACTTTCGGTGCGGGACGCCTGCGGGCATCGGCTGGCCGTAGCGGCTGCGGTCTGTGCGTAGTCGACAGCTATAATGCTGGTCGGAACCAAAGGACAGGGCAACGGACGCCTGCGGAAGCAATTCCGGCAGATGACGGTGGCGTATCAACGGCAGAGCACGCGAGCCTGGAGACTAAATCTATGACTGCTGAAGAGCTTATCCGCAGCGGAAACCTGGACGAAGCATTGGCGGCCGTGCAGGCGGACGTTCGCAAGAAGCCGGCAGATGCGAAACTGCGCGTGCTGTTATTTCAGTTGCTGGCAATTCTTGGCCAATGGGATCGGGCACTGACGCAATTAAATGTTGCCGCGGAGCTTGATCCGCTGAACTTGTTAATGGCCCAGGTCTGCCGCGTGGCATTGCAGTGCGAAGCTCTGCGGGCCGATATTTTCGCCGGTGGAACCACCCCCATGGTTTTAGGCCAGCCGCCGGAATGGCTCGGACAACTCATACAAGCCAATGAATTCGCCGCCGCGGGGCGCTCTGCGGATTCTGCGACTCTGCGCGAACAGGCATTTGATGCGGCACCCGCAATCAGCGGAAAAATTAACGACGAACCTTTTGCCTGGCTTGCCGATGCTGATCCGCGGCTTGGCCCGGTCATGGAAGCCATGGTGGATGGTAAATACTATTGGATTCCATTAAGCAATATCCGGGAAATCCAAATTGAGGCTCCCGCTGATCTGCGCGATCTGGTATGGATTTCCGCAAATTTCACCTGGCTCAACGGCGGTACGAAATTCGGGCTTATACCGGTGCGCTATCCGGGTTCGGAGAAAAGCACCGACTCCGCCATACGCATGGCGCGTAAAACCGACTGGACCACCGCCGGTGAGCTATCCCTTGGACTGGGGCAGCGCGAATTAGTAACCGATCAGAAGGAATATGCCTTCCTGGAAATCCGCAGCATTGTTCTGGATCAACCTGAACTTCCTGCCACGGATGCCCCCTCATCGGAAGGGGCTGTACAAGATGGATGAATCCTTTTCGCGCGATCGCCTGCAGCCGTTTCTTCTGGATCGTCTCACGGATGACGCCCCGGAAACGTCCCGCGAATCACGGGATCAGCGGGCCGGCACGCTGCGGCAACTGCGTCGATCCGTGTTACGCGATCTGGAATGGTTACTTAATACGCCTTGC
>JAKAZF010000116.1 GCA_021826605.1 Planctomycetota bacterium
CAAACCCCTCAACCACCGCCGTTTTGCCTACCCCTGCCTCGCCGGTAAGGATGGGATTGTTCTGTCGGCGGCGCATGAGAATATCTATCACCTGCCGAATTTCCTCATCGCGCCCGACGATCGGGTCCAGTTCACCCGACTTGGCGCGGGCCGTGAGATCAACCGCAAATTTCGCCAGCGCCTCCTGCCGTCCCATCGCTGCCGGTGCCAAAGCGCCGCCCGACTCTCCGGCCACACCTTGGGCACCCGCGGCATCGGCAGCCGCAAGTCGGTCCTCGGCAGATCCGCCGACAATCGCCGCAAACTCGTCCGAAAGTCTGTCCACCTTGACTTTATTAAATTCAGCCGAGATCGACGGCAGCGAATTCTTCAAATCGCTTTCCTTAAGCAGCGCGATCACGACGTGGCCTGATCGTATCTGCTTCGATTCAAAGGCCAGCGATGCATATACCCACGCCTCCCGCAATGCTGAATCAATTCGTGATGAAATATCCGTAATCGACGTGGCACCACGGGGAAGTTTATCCAGAAAGGCGGTCAGATCCGCGGCCAGCCGCGATGGATTGATATCAAAGGCACGGACAATGCGATGCAAATCGGTGTCTTCGCTTTGTAATAATTGATTGATCCAGTGCGCCAGTTCCACATACGGATTGCCGCGCATCTTGCACAGTGTCGCCGCGCTCTGCATCGCCTGATACGCCACGGAATTTAATTTGCTGAACAGGTTTGCCCGCGAAATGTCAGCCATTCATGCATCCTTTTATATCGCCCACCATGTATTTTACACGCCTTCATGCGTGTACGTGTATTGATCGGGATCGGTCTCCATAGGCCTGGTCCACAGCCATGTGGTCTGTCCCAACGCCCCCGATTGCCCGAGCCGCGTCGCGGGCGTCTCGGGTGCCAAAAGAACATATTGCACCTGCCAGTCCAAATGCAGGCCGGCGTAGAGCCGGATCCAGTCACGCAGTCGGGCAAAGCCGCTCCGGCCGGGCAGCATATGTTCGTAAACTGCCAATTTCATTGGCCCCAGACGAATTTTGAATGTGCTTTGGCATTCCCGGAAGCGGCTCCCCAGCATGACATTTCGGCCCAGCAGACCGGTGGATCGGCTCGCCCCCAGCCGCGTGATAAAGTTGGCCTCCACCGCCATCCAACGCGTGACAAATTCCACCACCTTTACGGGGATGGCAAAATAATGGGCCAGCAACTTTTCCAATCCCCCCGGTGAACGGTTGGAATCGGTCATCCAACCGGCATTAAACAATTTGCCATGGTCGTCGATCCGGTCGCGGTTATTGAATTCCGGCAACCCCAGGCCGATGAGGCTGCCGACATAAAGTCCGAATCGGTCGCGGTTGACCAGTTCTGTTTCGACGCTGCGGGCGGCTGAGTCGGAACTGATAAATTGCTGATTGATGGCCCAGGCGCGGTAAAAAAGCGTCATCAATCGGTGGTGCAGCAGATTGAGAAATTCCTCATGCGTACGGTCGCGAAAGTGCCGACTGCGATCCAGTACATATTCCGTCAACTGCAGTGGCATCGGCCCATTGGGACCCAGCAGACCAAAACCGCTCGTTGCTATCCGCAATTTGCCATCGACCCGCTGAGAAACCTGCTCAATCGAGGAACGGGGAAACGACAGCGATACATGCTGCACAAACCGGTACGATTCCTGCGACGGCAAGCGCGCCTGCCCCACGGGTGCTTCACCCGAAAGGCTGCAATTCAGCAGGCGAATCGCATGATACAGATCAAAACGATCGCCGCGCTCCAGCAATTGCCGGGCTATAGGGTTTGCGGGCGTCGGCCCGGTTGTGTTGGCCATCGGATTATCTGTCCTCGCTGGGTCGTGCGAATAACTGTCTCCGTAAACGAGTTAATCGGCGCATGCAGGGCCAAAAACTTTTCCAGAATCATGCCCAGTAAAAAAGCGCTCCCTCCCTGAAATGCCGCGTCATCCATTTCCAATGTAATTTCAATACCACGCACAAAAGTGGTCAGGCCATTGGCAATCAGTCGCCGATGCAGTGCCGCCGCCCGCACGGATCGCACGCCCGCTATCTGCAATTTATGGTTGGCGTCATGCTCGGCTGCATAAAGCCGCAAGATGGACCGCAACGCCTCCGCCCCCTGTTCAGGTGATGCATCCACCAACGAAAGATAATTAAGTGACAGATGACTGATAAGCCGCCATGTCGTCTCCTTTTCCGCAATCGACATGCGTGGGGCGGTAAACGGGCCATCCACCACACGAATGGCGCTGGCGGGCAAATTGCCCACCATCTGCATATCGGTAGGCGCTTTGCCCGTCGACATAAAAAGCGGTAAATCGCGGTTGGTACAAAGCGTTTCTACACCCAACTGGGTGAGGCTCGTCGAGTAGGGGACGTTTTTTTCATCCACCAGTGCAACGTACACTTCCGATCCGCCATACTGCGACCGCCCCCCGATGCGGCGCTCCTTTTCAGACGGCACGCGTGGCTCACGGCGCATCTGATAATAGGCGTTGCGCCCCGGGTCAAAATCTGTCGCGCGGTAAAATGGCTGAAATTCCTGCTGATCCTCCCGCGCCGCTCCGTAGCCCGTCACCCGGTTGATATCAAAAATTTCAAAATCCAACGGACGGGTAATATCCGGCACCACATGAAATTCATGAAAGCGATCCTCCAGATGGATGCGGCTGCAATTTTTTTCAAACAGATTAATTACCGGTGTGCATGCCAGTCGCAGATTGGATCCGGTAAGGACATTTTCCAGACGCGGGTCCCGTTGCGAAAATACAAACACAAGATCGATTGAACTGCCGCTGGTTTTGGCCATCGCCGGTGCCAATTGCGACAGAGTGAAAAAACAAAAGCGTTGCGGCAAAGCAAAATATTCCCGCAGCAGCCGATAGCCCGAAAATGACCGGGCACCCGTTGGCAGCAGCGCCTCGTCTTCCGCAAAGCCCTGCGGCCGAAGTTGCGATGGCTCGATGATTTGCAGCCACGGGGCGGGGGTTTGGTTCGGTTTGGCCACGATACCGATACAGGCGGAAAAAAGTTGTTCATGCAGCGGATATTGAATGCTCGTATCGCCGCTTATGTAGAAACTCAATTGATCGACCGCCATTTTGTCCAGAGCAAGCGCCGGCAAAATGCTGCTGATGCGAACCCGGAGGGCGGCACGCATCTTTTTGTTCTCTGGCAGGCCCCACGCCGCCATCTCACGGCTGGTATAGGCGATATCACTGATCTGCAGCGGATACACCTTGAGCCCGTGGGCGGTCCGAAAGCGACAGGCCGTCACCTCATCCCGCCCAATACTGCTTTCCAAATAGGTGCCGGCCGGGATCGGAAATCCCTGGGCAAAGTTGGCGGCCTCGCGCGGATCGGGAATAAACTCCACCACGCCCATCGCCGGCAGCGGTGCTAAGTATTGGGGGTAAATAGTCTCCAGCAGGCTCTGGGTAAAACGTGGAAATTGGGCATCGAGTTTCATGTCGATGCGTGCAGTCAGAAATGCCACACCCTCCAGCAGTCGCTCCACATAGGGATCCGGGCATGGAATTTGATCCAGACTCAGCCGCCCCGCCACCTTCGGAAATTGCTGCGCAAAATCCTTTCCCATCTCCCGAAGGAACAGCAATTCCTGCTCGTAATAATCGAGGATTCGTCTATCCATTGCTGCGCTGCGTCACCTGGCACAAGCCGGTTTCCAAGTCTACTTCAGTTTTAACAAATAATACGTCGGGCATGGGCACCGCCCACAAATCGGCACGTATTTCAAAATCAACCCGGTTGCCGGCTGCGTCCTTCGTATTGGCCACCGCCTTAACCACGATGGTTTCCGGCAATATGCGGGGCTCATATGCCCGAATGGCATCGGCGATCATCCCCTCGAGAAGCTCCACCGAGATGCCCGATTCTGTCTGACCGCCAAGCGCCGGAATACCAAAATTCAGCACCGATCTGGCCACATTAGGCCGATCATTAAACCCATCTGAATCCGGATGGCGCGTAGAATTCAAAAGCCATCCCAAGTCACGTAGCACGGCGGTGCGAAGTTGCGTGATGGTGGCGGCGCGAACGCTGCGCGATTCTGAGGAAATGTCCGGATCATCATCATTCAAACGATCCAGCAGGAAGGGCATGAGACGATCGCGTGAAATGCTCTCATCCCCAGCCATCATTTATCCTCCGCCTGCAAAGTGTTCAGTACGACCTTCCGCACCTCCAGCAGGGGATATTCTCCATTTGCCGTCGCCAATATCCGATGCCCGGCCCCAACAGCCACGCCCGCCCGATCCTGCCAATCCGCCGCCCGGCTCATCATCAATTTTTCGTCCCCGCACGCCGCCGTCCCAGGGTAGCGCACCGGGATAAAACCAACCGCTTTGCCCTGATTGCTCCAGGTGAAATTGGCGGGTATCCACACCAGATCACGCAGGTCCGTCGGCCTTTCAATTTGAATTTCGGCAATGTTCTTGAACGGTACCCAGTAGTAGTTGCCTTTGACAATTACTTCCAGCACCGGACCCAACCGCCCATCGGCATCGGCAATCCAGTCAAAAGGCTTGTCGTCAATGGCGCCGCCGGTGGTGGGGGCGGCTTCAAATGCGGCATCGTGCAGACGTACCGCTTCCTCCAATTGGCCGGTCGCAAAGAGCTTTGCCGATTCCACCAGCCAGCCCAGCCACGGGTCGGGTTGGCCCAGCAACATGGGGGTGGTGTCGCCCGCAAAGACGCTTTCGCGTACCGCCTCGGCTGCAATAACCTCGCGGTACACCGTCACCATCATCAATGCCGCAGCATCGAGATCGCCAATCACATTTAATTGCGTCACCGCGCGATCCCACTGCCCCAGCAGCGTGAGTAGTTGAAACAGAAATATCCGCAGTTTTGCGTCGGTGGGGGCCTTGCGGACGGCTTTTTCAACCTCGGCAAGTGCCGCGATTGGCTTACCTTCACGAATGAGCGCCTCGGCCGTCAAATAGCCCCGCCTTTCAACCCGTTATAGCTTTAAGCAGATCGCACCGATTCAATCGTGAATCGGTGCGATCTTAAAATCTTCTCACGCAGTGCTTATTCCGGTGCGTTTTGCGCCACGTCATATTTAAGCTCAACGGAACTACCTGCTTCACCTTTATCCGAAATAGGTGTGGCTTTGAATTCAAACTTGGTGTAACTGATGGAAAGACTGACCGATACATCGCCAAGGCCCAGCCCCGTATCGCTTATGGAGTAGCTACTGAAAGCGCAATCGGTAAGCTTCCAAGTACTGTACTTCACCTGCCCCTTCGAGGCGGTCACCGACTCAATCTCAATCGTCGTTACCGTGGTACCCGTCAGGCAATATTTGGCGATGGTTGGCAATGCACTGCAGCCGGGAAAACTCACACTAATCTCGTTGCATACGCCTTCACCGCCCGATCGGCCACCACTCGAATTCGGCATGCCACCGCCTGCATTGGCGAACGACACCTGCATAGCTTGAAGATCAATCCATTTTTCGTGTTCCTTCTGTGTGCTTTCCCCTTCGATTCCCTCAATCTTCATGTACATACCCATTGCAATGCTCCAATTCTTAAATATCCGAGCCGCCTGATTCGGCTCCAACCACTTTTACACACGGCTCCCCAACACAGGGGCCGTAACATTTTATTTCTTCGCCGACTTTAACTTCGATACCAACCGCAACGAAACGGTCAAACCTTCCAACTGATAATGCGGCCGGAGGTAAAATTTGGAGGTGTAATACCCCGGGTTACCCGGAATCTCCTCCACCTCCACCTCCGCGGCCGCCAATGGTCGGCGGGCTTTGGCCTCTTCCGTGGCATTGCGCGGGTCGGGTTCAACGTACTGTTTGATCCATTTATTAAGCCATTTGACCATATCATCTTTTTCTTTGAAGCCGCCGACCTTGTCACGCACCATGCATTTGAGGAAGTGGGCAAACCGACAACTGGCAAACAGATACGGCAAACGGGCCGCCAAATTGGCATTGGCGGTTGCATCAGGGTCGTCATACTCCGCCGGTTTGTGCAGTGATTGCGCCCCGATGAATACGGCATAATCTGTGTTTTTCCAGTGCAACAGCGGCATCAAGCCGTTCTTGGCCAGCTCAGCCTCGCGCCGGTCGGTAATGGCAATCTCAGTGGGGCACTTCATATCCACGCCGCCATCGTCCGTCGGAAAAGTATGGCACGGCAGGCCCTCCACCATGCCGCCACTTTCCACCCCGCGGATGCGAGCGCACCAGCCATAAAGTTTGAAAGCACGGTTTATATTAACGCCCATGGCAAAGGCAGAATTGGACCACACGTAATTATCGTGCTTGGCCCCTTCCATATTCTCTTCAAAGGCGAATTCTTCCACCGGATTGGTTTTGGCCCCATACGGCAACCGGGATAGAAACCGTGGCATCGTCAAACCGATGTAACGTGAATCTTCCGATTCACGCAGCGAACGCCACGGCGCATATTCCGCCGTCTGAAATATTTTGGTCAAATCACGCGGGTCGGCCAATTGCCGCCATGAATCAAAATTCATCAGCGATGGCGAACTCGCCGCAATGAACGGGGCATGGGCGGCGGCCGCTATTTGGGCCATTCCGCTGAGAATTTCAACATCCGGCGGGCTGTGGTCAAATTCATAATCACCAATCAGACAACCATATGGTGCGCCACCGGGCGTGCCATATTCCTCTTCATAAACTTTCTTGAACAGCGGGCTTTGATCCCACGCCGTCCCTTTGAATTTTTTAAGTGTCTTGCCCACATCCTTTTTGGATATGTTCATCACCCGAATCTTCAGGTTTTCATCCGTTTCCGTGTTATTCACCAGATAATGCAATCCGCGCCAGGAGCCTTCCAACCGGCGGAACTCCTCATGGTGCATGATCAGGTTAACTTGTTCGGAAATTTTTTTGTCCAATTCCGCAATGATGGATTCAATACTCCGGCGGGCGTCATCCGAAATCAGCGCCGTGCGCTGTAACGCCTGTTCCACCAGCGTACCGACCGCCTCGCGAACCATCTGCGATGCTTCGTCGGTTTTCGTGCCGATGTTTTTACTCAGCAAACTGGAAAATTCATCTACTGTTTTAAGGTCCTTAACCGGTGAGGACGCTTGTTGTTCGGGCGTCATACGCTAGTCTCCAAGTAGGTTGATCGATCCGTCTGTTTTCCAGGCCGCCGGCCGGCCACCATTCACGGTTTAAGCCGCCGGCTTGTCTTCCGGCTTAGGTGCCGAGCCAAGGGCCGAGAGCAATGATGGGTCCTGCAGTACCTGCGCTACCAATTGCTCTGCCTTATCTTTGCCATCCATATACGTAAGCAAATTGGCCAACTGCGTGCGGGCGTTAAGCAATTTAGCCAACGGCTCAACTTTCCGGGCCACCGCCGCCGGCGAAAAATCATCCATGCTTTCAAACGTCAATTCAACGTTGATATTCCCCTCACCACTGAGCGTGTTGGGTACCTGAAACGCCACGCGCGGCTTCATCGCCTTCATGCGGTCGTCAAAATTATCAACATCAATTTCCTGAAACGCCCGGTCCTGCACCGCCGCCAGCGGCTCCTTGGGGTTGCCGGAAAGATCCGCCATCACACCCATAACAAATGGTAAATTAATTTTTTTCTCGGCTCCGTAAAGCTCCACGTCATATTCAATCTGAACACGCGGCGCCCGGTTTCG
>JAKAZF010000117.1 GCA_021826605.1 Planctomycetota bacterium
GGCGCAAGCCAGTCGCGAGCATAGCCAGGCTGATGTGATCGTTGCCAACACCTTGGAAATGGTCCATGGGCCGGAACCGTCGGCCCTGATCATCGACCAGAATACCGTGATTAAAGTGCCACGCCATCAATTGGCGCAGGCCTTGAAAGATGAGTTTCTCAAACGACTTTAGGCACCGCTAAAGAAATGATTTGGCGTACCGAGATTAGGTTACAGGTTACAGGTTACGGGTTACAGATGTAAAGCTGGTTTGTCCTGTCGCAAAAATAGCAGCGTAGCGCTTCCACATTCTCCTAACTTCTAACTCCTGTGTTGAAGGCACCACCATCACGAGTTAAAGAGAAAATGCGTAATATCACCGTCCTGGAATACGTAGCTTTTTCCTTCGGATCGCAACTTGCCTGCGGCGCGGATGGCGGCTTCATTTTTATGCGTCAGTAAATCGACGATATTGTATATTTCCGCGCGGATAAAACCTTTTTCAAAGTCGCTGTGAATTACGCCGGCAGCCTGCGGAGCAGTTGCGCCAATGGGGATTGTCCACGCTTTGATTTCTTCGGGGCCGGCGGTGAAATAGCTTTGCAGGCCGAGAAGTTTGTAGGCCTCATGGGCCACGGTAGCCAAGGCGGGTTCAGTCATGCCTAAATCAGCAAGCATGGCGATGCGATCTTCGGTGGTAAGTTCGGCAAGCTCGGCTTCTAATTTGGCACATACGGGAACCACCACGCTGCCTTCAGATTCCGCGCGGCGGCGTACCACCTGCACCAGCGGCCCCTGACCCTGCGGGTCCGATTCATCCACATTGGCAATATACAACACACGCTTGGCGGTAATCGGGCCAAGATTATGGATAATTTTCCAATCCTCAGGTTTCCAGGGTGCCAGTGATCTTAACGGCTTACCAAGTTTTAGCGACTCGAGGAGTTTTTCGATAAGTTCCACGGATGCGACAGCTTCTTTATCACCGGCGCGGGCGTTGCGGCGTTGCTTATCCACGGTTTTTTCCAGGCTTTCCAAGTCCGCCAGCATCAGCTCGGTTTCCACGGTTTCAATGTCGCGCTGCGGATCAACTTTTCCATCCACGTGCATGACATCCCCGTCGGCAAAACAGCGCACGACATGCAATATGGCGTCGACTTCCCGAATATGCGAAAGAAATTTGTTACCCAGCCCCTCGCCGGTGCTGGCCCCTTTCACCAAGCCGGCGATATCCACCACTTTCAGCAGAGCCGGTACGGTTTTTTCGGTTTCGATGAATTGCCGGATTTGATCTAAGCGCGGATCCGGCACCGCCACGACCCCCACATTGGGTTCAATGGTGGCAAATGGATAATTGGCGGCCAGAGCGCCGGCATTGGTTAAAGCATTAAACAGCGTCGATTTTCCGACATTTGGTAATCCGACAATTCCAACTTCCATGATATTTCCTGTATCAATTTACACCTTGGAGCCTGCGTCCGCATTCCCCGCAGGATCTGCACGGCTGCCTTTTCCGGTGCGGAAGTTATAGCAGGTTTACCGCCGCGTGTCGCATGGCCCGGGCAACTTAAGTGTAACGCACCAGGAGTGTCTTCAGGTCGCAAAATTCTTCGATGGCAAAACGCACCCCTTCGCGCCCCAATCCGGATTGTTTAACGCCGCCATACGGCATGGCATCAATGCGAACCGTCGGTACATCATTAATAATCACACCCCCCACTTCCAGTGTTTCAAATGCCTGGCGGGCCTTGAATAAATCCCGGGTAAATATTCCGGCATGGATACCCAGCGGGGATTGATTAACTTTCTTTAGCACCTGTGAAAAATCATCATATTCTTCGATAATCGCCACCGGAGCGAAGGCTTCTTCGCACGCCAAATGGGCATTGGCCGGAACATGGGTTAAAAGTGTCGGCAGGTAAAACGCTCCATCGCGACGGCCGCCGCACAACAATTTTGCACCGCCGTCAACGGCCTGCTGTATCCATTGCTCCACCCGCTGGGCAGCAGCCTGATCGATCATGCAGGAGACATCGGTGCTTTCATCCAGCGGCGCACCAACTCGAAGGGCAGACGTTTTCTCAATGAGCTGTCGAATGGCTTCGGCTGCGATACTTTGATGCAGAAATATTCTCTGCACGCTGATGCAGCTTTGCCCCGCATATCCAAACGCTGCCGGAACGATGCGGGACACCGCCTCGGAAATATCCGTATCCGGCTCCACGACCACCGCGCTATTGGATCCTAATTCCAGCAGCACGCGCTTTCCCACGGCCCGGGCCTGCAATTCCCATCCGACTTGGACGGAGCCGGTAAATGATACAATCCGCACGCGCGGGTCCTGAACCATGGTTGGCACATGTTGTACCTCACACGGCAGAATGCTCCACGACCCAGGGGGCATATTTGCCTGCATCAGCAATTCGCCCAGCAGCAGCGATGTCAATGGCGTGCGTTCTGATGGCTTTAATAAAAAGGGACAACCACAGGCCAGTGCCGGGGCCACTTTATGCGCTACCAAGTTCAGAGGGAAATTAAACGGGGTGATAAAAACCGCCGGCCCCGCTGCCACACGTTCAACGATGCAGTAATACCCTTCCGAGCGTTCATCAATATCCACGGGCAGTTGCAGGCCGGCGATGCGCGTGGATTCCTCCACCGCCAAGCGGAAGGTTGTCAGCGCCCGGGCGACTTCCGCCCGCGCAGTTTTAATGGGCTTACCGGCTTCCTGGGCGATGAGCCGGGCAAATTCTTCGGCCCGTTTGAGCAAGGCGGTATGAACCGCTTCACATGCGTTGCGTCGCTGGATGGCGCTCATTTTACGCATCATCGGCATAACATCGCGCATGGCGGCAAGGGCCTGCTCAATGGCGGCCACCTCCGCATAGGCCACCTCCGCCAGCAGGCCGCCATCCTGCAGGGATTTAACCGCGCGCAGGGTGTCGCTGAATTCAGGCTTTCCGCAGAGGTAATACGGTTTTCTGGGCGGTGTCATAGCTGTATTGTAGCAGCAGGTTCCGTTGAGGCCTACGTGATATAAAGGTACGGACAGCGGCGGTGCAATGTTGCGGACAATTTGTCATGTTATAACGGCGCGCTGTTATGATTCGCAGCCGTGCGACCCATGAAATGTCGCTTAGCTTCTCCGATGAGATAAAACGACCCGGTAACGGTGACCAGGTCCTCCCGGGAAATAGCGCGGACGGCAATGTCCATGGCATCGGAGAAGGTTTCCGTCGCCTGGGCCATTTTGCCAAAGCGATCCACATACCGGGCGGAAAGCTCATCGGGGCTGGCGCTTTTGGGATTGTTGTGCGAGCGGGTGAAAATGACTTTGTCCGCTCCCAGAGATACCTGTTCCAACATGCCGTCAATGTCTTTATCACAGTTGCAACCAAAGATAACAACCATGCTGTCATAGGGGATATACTGGCTGATGCCGCGGAACAGCGCTTTGACGGAGGCAGCGTTGTGCGCTCCGTCAATAATCACGCGGGGATCATGCCAAACGGTTTCAATGCGCCCCGGCAAATTAACATCCTGAAGCCCGGCAACGGCCTTAGAGTCGCTGAACTGCAATCCACCGGCCTTGAGTTTATCCAGTATGGCCAGCGCCAAACCGCAGTTGACCGCCTGATGCTCCCCGATTAACGGCACGGTCAAATGCTCAAAATGCGATCGCACGGTGGTTAACGAGACGCGAACATGCGGGCCGACGGGCCGGGTCACTTCAAAGCGATGGCTGAATTCGATATCGGTGCCGACAAATTCCAGCGGAGCATGTACGTTCTGGGCCACCCGGCTAAGTGTGGCTGTGACTTCCGGCTCCTGAAGGCAGGAAAGCGCGGGTACATCTTTCTTGAAAATTCCAGCCTTTTCTTCAGCAATTTTGGTTAAAGAATTTCCCAGGACCGCCATGTGGTCGTAGCTGATATTGGTAATCGCGGTTACTTCCGGAGTGATCACGTTGGTGGAATCTAAACGTCCGCCTAAGCCGGTTTCAATGACGGCAATGTCCACATGCTCATCTGCGAAATGGGCAAAACCCATCGCCGTAAGAATTTCAAAGAACGTCGGCTTGTTAGATCCGAGCTTTTTTATAGCCCCTTCGATGCGTTTCATCAACACCACGAATTGATCTTCGCTGATGTGCCGACCGTTGACGCAAATCCGCTCACGCAGATTCAGCAGGTGGGGACTGGTGTATAAACCAACATTGAAGCCGGCATTGCGCAACATTGCAGCGACCATGTGGCAGGTGCTGCCCTTGCCCTTGGTTCCGGCAATATGGACCGTTTTGTAAGCTTGGTGTGGATTGCCCAGCGCCTCGAGAAACTGCCGCATGCGATCCAGGTTAAAGGTTGTGGTGTTGTAGCGAACCACACGCATGCGCTCGTAATCGGTGTGGCTCATGAGAAAATCAATGGCTTTGGCGTACGCTTTATTTTCCGGTGGAAGAACGGGGGCAGCCTTAACCACCACGGCCGGAGTTTTGTGATGCGATGACTTTTTTCCAACAGCAACGGCAATGTGGCGCTTAATTTTTCCGTGAGATACCTTCCCAGGTTTGCGTTTGGCCCCTGGTGCCGATAACTTGCGTTTTTTCGCGGTAATCATAGTCGCCAAATATACCTAAAACACGGGAAATTTACAAGCATCTGGGCATAAATCTGTGTTTAAGAATTTATATTTCGTACTTAAGATATTATTTGTCCTATTTATACATTTATGGGTGGTCCCATAGGTTACCATCGGGGATAAAGCATTTGGCACGACATTCCATCTTCCGCACGTGCACATTCAAAACTATAGGAGTAGTGGGGAATTCAGTACGCCGATTACGCTTCTACGAATCCGAGCGTCGTGCTTGCAACATTTACCAAGAACCTTAGTGGTTCCCAGATTATGTGGCGTACTCATGGCAGATGTGTGATTACTTTGGCGCTTTTGGAGACTTTGCAGCACGCCGGCGTGGCTTTTTCGGCTTGGAATGATTTAAATCCAGGGGAAGGTCAGGCTGGGCAATTTTTTCCCCGCTGACTCGAGGTGCGACCCCCATACGGGTTCCCTCGGGGCTCATGCGGCGGGCAGGATTCACTCCTGAAAACATTGGCGTTGGCGACTGCCAGCAGCGACCTTCTTCCGCTTGAACGATGATATCGCAGGCTTCGGCCGGATCATCTGTCAGGCGGAAAAGTTTGAGATCTTCGGAGCTGATGTTGTTAAATTTGTTGTGCATGGTCTTTTTCAACCAATCAATCAATCCGTGCCAGTAGTCTTTACCAATCAGGATCACGGGACGGGGATCAATCTTAAAGGTTTGAATCAGCGTGAGCGTTTCAAAAAATTCGTCCATGGTGCCGTAGCCGCCGGGAAAGCAGACCACGGCGTGAGAATATTTGATGAACATGGTTTTGCGCACGAAAAAATAGTGGTAATTCAAGGCAATCGTCTGATAAGGATTGCCACGTTGCTCCTGCGGCAAACTGATATTAAGTCCCACTGAAACACCGCCGGCGTCATGGGCACCGGAATTAGCGGCTTCCATGATCCCCGGTCCACCGCCGGTAATGACAGCAAACTTTTTCCGCGCCAGCATGGCAGCAAGGAGGCGGGCCTTTTTGTAATAGGGGTCATTGCGCGGCCGGCGGGCGGAGCCGAAAATGGTCACTGCGGGACCGATGGAGGCCAATGCCTCAAAGCCCTCAACGAACTCGGCCATGATCCGAAACACGCGCCACATGTCTCGCGTGGTTAAATCATTGTGTGACGTTGACTCATGATCGTAGAGCACTGGCTCCTCCGTTTAGCTATTGCTTATATCGGTTGAAATGCCGCCAGTCAAGAAGTTTTCGTGCGACTGTTTTCGTGCGACTGTGAGAGATTAGTCGTAACGGGTGGAAATGTACCGCGTCGGGGAACAGCACTCCGCAGCCGAACTCAACGCTGCCGCATTGAGCTAATTGTTTGCGCGGCGGTTGGATGCGGAATTTTGGCGGCGGGAATATTTTGCACGCGGTGGGTGCTGGACCGGTCGTGACGGGTGGAAATGTACCGCGTCGGGGAACTGCATTCCGCGGCCGAACTCAACGCTGCCGCATTGAGCTATGTCGCGTGGTTACGGCAGGCCGATGCTACTTATCCTCACTATCGGCGTCGGAGGCTTCCACGGGAGCGTCCTCATCTTCCTCACCGCCTTCAGATTCCGAACGCGTGCCGGGAGGAATAACACCCAGCGTCGCCAGGATCGACCCGTCGAGGAAACCTTCAAGTTTGCGGGATCGCACCGGGTGCTGCAATTTGCGCAGGGCCTTGGCTTCAACCTGCCGCACGCGTTCGCGTGTGACCTTGAATATCCGTCCCACTTCTTCCAGGGTGTAGGTGTAGCCATCGCCAATGCCGTAGCGCAGTTTAATAATTTCCCGCTCACGATAGGTCAGGGTTTTCAGGACCTGATCAATCCGTTCGCGCAACATTTCCTGCGTGGCGGTTTCCACCGGATTTTCAGCGGCCTCATCTTCAATAAAATCGCCAAAGTAAGAATCCTCGGATTCTCCGACCGGACGATCCAATGAGATAGGGTGCCGGGCAATTTTAAGCACGCGCCGGCATTCGGTTACCGGCATTTTTGCTTCCTTGGAGATTTCCTCAATGGTGGGTTCCCGGCCCAGGTCCTGAAGCAGCTTTTTGCTGATATTCCGCAGCTTGGACATGGTTTCAATCATGTGTACGGGAATACGGATGGTGCGGGCATGATCCGCGATGGCGCGGGTAATGGCCTGACGAATCCACCAGGTGGCGTAGGTGCTGAATTTATAACCACGGCGATATTCATATTTGTCCACCGCCCGCATCAGCCCGGTGTTACCTTCCTGAATAATGTCCAGAAAGGACAAGCCGCGATTGCGGTATTTTTTAGCGATCGATACCACCAACCGAAGGTTGCCGCCGGAAAGTTTGCGTTTGGCGTCTTCGTATTCATTAAAGACCAGTTGGATACTCTGACAGCGCCTTTGCAGCGCCTCAGCGTCTTCGAGCACCAGGTCCATCAGCCCCATGTATTCATCGGTCATGGCCTGCCGGTCATCTTCCGAGAGCCGGGCGGTTTTGCTGCGCAGCTCGAGGTGCAATTCTGTCAGCTTACTGCTGATGGATTGCAGTTTTTTCATCAGAGGAATAACTTTGCTGGTGCGCAGGGAAAGTTCTTCCAGCAGGGTAACCGCCTTACGGCGGCGATTACGCATACGGCGGCGAATTTCTTCTTTGACCGATTCGGTCGAAGAAGCATCCTGGATTTTATCCCATTCATCACGATTCTGAACGAGAATTTTGCGAATGGTGCCAAGATTCTGGGGAATGCGTTTGCTGATGGTTCCCTTGGCATCCACTTCGGCGGTGGAAATGCGCATGGTGCGGTCGAAAGGCAATTCACCGGATTCCACCTGCGCCAGAATGTCCACCGCACTTTGAATGCAGTAATCGCTTTCGAGCACCTTGCGGCGAAACGCCATACGGGTAAGCTCAATTTTTTTGGCCAGACGGATTTCCTCATCCCGTGTCAGCAGCGGAATTTCACCCATCTGAGTCAGATACATTCGCACGGGGTCGTCAATGCGCTTGGAGCCAACCTCGGCAACCTCATCTTCATCCTTG
>JAKAZF010000118.1 GCA_021826605.1 Planctomycetota bacterium
AGCTCAAATCGTCAGCGTTGAGTTAGCCGCGGAACTGCAATCTGATGACGCGATACGCCTTGACTCGTCGCGAATACTACCGCGCATAACCAGCAGGGCACCGTGAAAAAGGTGTGAAAAAGGTGTCAGGTACCTTTTTTTGAAAAAAGGTACCTGACACCTTTGTTTGGTCGGGGTGTTTGGCGGGCGGGGGGGCGGCGGATAAATCTGGGGTTTTTTTAATCGGCATTTTGGTTTATCATACCGGTATGGCGGAGCACTTATTGGCGGTTGATTCGACGTTGCGCAAAAGGCTGCTGATGGGAGCCTTGGCATTGTTGCTTTTGCTGGCGATCAGCAGCGCTTATGCGGTCACGCTGATCACGCGGATGGATGGCAATACGCTGTATGGCAACCGGGGCGACATGCACACCGCCGTCAAAAGTTCGCGCGGGTTGCAATACGTCACGTCCGGCACTATTAATTTAGAAGGCCGCCGGCGGCATTATCAGCAGGTTTACCTGGTGCTGGCCCCGGGATCAAAAGCCCCCGCCAAGGCTCTGGCCGAGCATGTCTACCGGAAGATGCTCTCGGGCGGGTGGCGGCATGAACGCAATGTGTATGTGAAATGGGCCGTTGGCGGTGGCCGCATGTATATTTATAAAGCCATGGGCGGCCCGAACCATAAATTCATCTGGGTGGCGGCCATGCATCACGGGCACGTGGTGAATTTAATCAGTTATGAGGGTCGGAATCTGGATTTGCCATTGGATAACCAGGAATTTGATACGCTGCTTCAATGGGTTCGGCAGAACCAATCTCATTAAATTAATGTCGCATGGAGTTTTTAATGCGCGCACTTGCGATGAAACAATCATCCGGAATAGTTCACCTCTATACGCAAAAAACAGTGCTAAGCATGTTGTTGATAACATGTTTTGCCGTGATGGGGATATTTCCCGCCGCGCAGGGTGCCCCAAGACCCGGCATGGGCCATCTGGCGCCGGTTTGGATTGATGCTATGGATGGCTTTGAACTGCGCCCGCCCCTGAATTGCGAAGTTTTACAGCCCAACTTTACGCCGCCTTCCCCGGAGCAAAATGGAGCCATCCCGGTCAGACCCGGGACGCTGGTGACGTTCGTGAATAATTCGCTGCGCTGGGGCATCATCGTGCATCTTAGTGAACTGGAAAAAGATGTGCCGCTGAAAACCCTGCTGGACCAGACTGTCGCGGAAGCTCAACACAATTATCCGAAAGTAAAGGTTCTGACGCGGCGAATGACCAGTAACTCGGGTAAGCACGCGGGCATTCTGGTTTTAGAACTGACCACTGCATCTAATAATAAGCCCGTCATGCGGCAGCAGCTTATTATCCGGGCGGCCCCCAAACTTTATTACCTGCTGACATTTTTCAGCCCTGCCGATCAGGCCGACGGCGCGCGGGCCTGCTTTCTTGCCATGGCCAAAAAGTTTCATCTTTTGAACCTGAAAGCCCTGCAGCAGCAGCGGGCGGCGGCGGTAAGCGCGGGACGCACCTGGCTAAGGGGAATTTCCGCCATCGATCTTAACCCAAAAGCCATTCACCCCCATTTGTATCAGATTCAAGCTGCGGGTCGTGACATTGGCTATGTGCTTTTGTCGTGCTACACCGGCACGGAAGACGGCTACACCGGCGTTTTCAGCAGTACCAACGCCCGCACGTTTTTACCCAATGGCACCGTGCTGTTGTCCAAAGTAACCAGTTTCTGGGCGTATGCCCAACAGAGCAAAACGCCCGGCCCCATTACCCATTACACCACATGGGATAAAGCGGTGGAGACGCTGGTCCCCATTAACAATCCGCAAGAAGTTAAAGCGCGGCAGGAACGGATTATCGTTGATCCGAAGACCAATAAGCAAACATTGGTACATATCACAATCCCATATCCCAATATGCAAATTCACTGGGCGCGGGAAACCGGCGATGAACAATCCGCCTTTGTGCCGGCCCTGAATAAGCACGGCCAACCCACCGATTTACTGGTCCACCATCGTTGGATGACTGTTTATATGCAGCGACGGCATGTTCTACCGGGTCAGCCCACGAAGCCAACGCACTATGAATTGGCTTCTTATATGCCGGCGTACCTGCCGCTGACCTTAAAATATTTCTGGCCGCGGCTGGTGAATTTGTCCAAACCTTCGGCTATGGGATTTGTCACGTTTAATTCCAGCACGCGCCGGCTGGGGCTGCGGATGCTGGCGGTGCGCGGCACGCAACGCATCACCGTGAATGGTCACAGAATCATGGTGCATCACCTCACCGAACAACTGGACCCCGGAATTGCAAACCTCTGGGTGAATTCCAGGGGTGTCTTGATAAAATATCAGGGTTCCGATGGCAGCGTATGGACACCGACCACTGCGGCGGCCATGAACAAAAAATGGAGTGCCTCGCTGGCCGCCCTGAAACAATAAAAGGATTGTGCAATGCGGAATTTTCTCAAGCGCGTGATTGTACTGGTGGTCTTGACAACCGTCATGGCGGCGGGCGTGAATATGGCCATCTATTTCGCGTCGCGCAACGCCCGCATCCTCCAACTGGAACGTGAACGCAAACATCTGCAGGTGATCATCAACCGTCTGACCGGGCAGCGCCGCATGGCCGAACTGGTGGTCGATGGACAAGTTACCAACGGCAAGCGACAAGTGCTGCAAACCACGCTGCTGTGGGAGGAATTTGTCACCGGCGATAATGGCACCCGAGCGCCGCTGCCGATTAAAAAAATTGTCATCCCCGGCGATACGCCGTATGTCGATGGCTATGTCTTGAAGTTCCAAAATAAGTTTGTGGAAAATGACGACCTGCTGCGCGGCAAGTCTCTGGCGTTTTTCCGCCGAATTTTTTCCAGCAAGCAATCGCCGCAACTGGGCAGCAGTCTGCTGGATTCCCACGGCGTGCCGCCGTGCCTGGATGGAAAATCCGGACGCCCGGATACCTTTACGGTGAATCTGTGGCAGCATATCCGGCAGTTAATGCAGCATCCGACATCCGCTGCAAAGTTGGGTCTGGATGTTGTACAGGGACAGGCCGTCTATCGCCCCGTCAAACCCGGTCGTTTGTATGTCATTTATCTGCAAAATGACGGGGGGCTGGAATTCACGCAGCAAGCCGGCGAATCTTCGCTTATTAATCGGCTGCTGAAGGAAGCGGATCGGACGCATTCGCAAAGCGCTACCACGACCAGTTCCCAGTGAGTTTCAGATCTCTTGAAGGTGGCGCATGGCGCGTGATGGTTCGACCAGTATAACCAACGGCGAGTCCCTCTCACCGCTGCCGGCGTCGCCCGTTGCCGCTGCCACGTGGATCGCCTCCGGTGCCATCCTTATAGCTTTGGCCCTGCTGCTGCGGCTTACTTCGCCCGCCCTGGTCGAAAGTGCGTTACATCATCTGACCAATCGCAATTTATTGGTTGCCGGTAATGTGCTGGCGGGCACCGTATTTCTATTGAGTTGCCTGTTTCTGCGGCGGCCCATGGGGAAACATCTGTGGATATGGATGCTATTAAGTGGCATGCTATGCCGGGTCATCCTGCTGGGTGGAACGCCGGTATTATCCACCGATTACTATCGGTTCCTGTGGGATGGTGCGGTGCTGGCCCAGGGCCAAAATCCCTGGCGCTATAGTCCCCAGGTGGTGCTGAATCATACGCAGGCGGGCGTACCCGTTGTTTTAACTGCCATGGCGCAAAGCCATCGGCAGATCATGCAGCATATCAATCATGCCAAACTGGCCACGATTTATCCACCCGTGAGTGAACTGGCCATGGCCCTGGCGGCTAAGATTTCACCCTTTAGCGCAACCGCGTTGCGTTGCGTCTATTTGCTCTTTGACTGTGCAACCGCAGCAGCGATTGCCCTGATGCTGCGCCGGCTGAAACGGCCTATGTCATGGTTGCTTATTTACTGGTGGAATCCCGTGCTCATCAATGCTTTTTACAATGAAGCGCACATGGATGTCATAACGCTGGCCTTTGTTGCGCTGTTTGCACTGATGCTCATCAGGCAGCGGCCAAAATCCGCCGCCGCTTTACTGGGGCTGGCGATTGGCGCGAAATTCTGGCCCGTTGTTCTGGCCCCTTTACTGCTACGTCCGCTTCTGGGTGACATGAGAAAATGCGTCACCGTCGGCCTGGTGCTGGCGTTGGTGACCGCTGCCGCTTTAGCTCCGATGTTTTTAACCGGTGCGCCCGCCATCCGTTCCCTGCTTACTTATGGGGGATATTGGCATGACAACGACGGCGTGTTTCGCCTTATTTCCCTGTTCTGGCAATGGGTCTTTTCCCCTTCGGCCTATATCCGGGCGGCCCTGGCGGCACGGGCGAGCATTGCGGTTATTTATCTGGCGGCCCTGTTTTTCCTGAATCGCCGCAGCGCAACAGGAAGCAACGCAATTCGGATCGGGCTATTTTCCGTGATGTTTATTTTTCTGTTAAGCCCCACGGAATTCGCATGGTATTACACCTGGTTGCTGCCTCTATTGGCGGTTTACCCGCGGATTTCATTATTAATCTGGTCACTGACACTGGGCTTGTATCACGCCCATTATTTTTACCCGTGGATGATCTGGGTGGAACACGGCCCGGTTTGGGCGCTGTTAATTATCGAGGCGTTCCAGCCCAGGGTGGCGAATTGGTTCGTGGGCCTGACCGAGCGGCAGGCGCGACCGGCAGAAATGTAACGGGACGATGTTTATCTCTGCAGCCGCGCCGGCGGCTTGGCAAATCGGTGCGCTGGGCCGTAAACTCTTAGGATGAATGTTGCGCCTTCCATACCTGAGAGTCTCACTGCCATCCATGTGGCGGTAATTATCCCTGCGATTAATGAACAGGAATCCATCGGACAAGTTATTGCCGCGGTACCATCGTGGGTGAAGCAGATCATCGTCGCGGACAATGGCTCAACGGACAATACCGTGGTCGTGGCGCAAAAAGCTGGTGCCACCGTCGTGCCGGCGCGAATTCGCGGTTACGGCAGCGCGTGTCTGGCCGGCATAGCGGCGGCGGGAAATGCCGATGTTCTGGTATTTATGGATGGCGATTTCAGCGATTATCCCGAACAAATGGGGTTGCTGGTTCAACCGATTGCCGAAAATCGCGCGGAGTTGGTCATTGGGTCACGGACGCTGGGGCACCGTGAGCGCGGTTCCTTAACGCTTCAGCAGCGGTTTGGCGGAGCACTGGCGTGCAAGCTCATGCGGCTATTGTGGCACGCACACTATACAGATCTCGGCCCTTTTCGTGCAATCTCCCGCGCGGCTCTGGAGCAATTGCAGATGGATGATCGCAATTTCGGATGGACGGTGCAAATGCAGATTCGCGCCGCTGCTGCGGGCCTGCGAACCATGGAAGTGCCCGTAGATTATCGCTGTCGTATCGGAAAATCCAAAATTTCCGGCACGGTGCGTGGGGTGGTCATGGCGGGTTATAAAATTCTCTACACCATTGGCAAAGAATTTTTCGCCGCCCGGCGATATGCAGAAAAATCCGGGATATAGAATGTTCGCCCCCGGGCGATCTAAGATTTCAAAAATACGGCGTTTGCGGTGCCCATAAGCGTCCGAATAATACTGAATTATTCGCTTCTTACCATGCCGCGCGACTCATAACAGTTCTGCCGGCAATCCCGAAGCTTTTTACTTACCCGCGACACCTCGGCAATCCGATTCAAGGGATGTTGTTACTCGCCGGCGACCATGCCTTTGGTCGCCAGAGTTGATTGGGCCCAAGCGCCCCCCTTATGGAGCCTGCCGATGACCACGAAACCTGCCTTCACACCGTTACGTCCGAAAATACTTAGTGTTGTAGATGATAATACGTCTACATCACACACGTACGCTGCGCGGTGCGCCAGTGCGGCCGTGGCATTGGCGGCGGCGCTGGCGGCCGCCCACACGGTTCGGGCCGTAACTACCTTTGATCAAATCGGGCTGACACAATTGCAGGGCCTCGCCCCGAATATCGACGGATCAGGCGTGAATGTGGCACAGGTGGAAGCTTCCGTGAGCAGCACCACGCAGAACGCCTTTGAACCCAATCCCGCCAATCTCAACACGCAAGCACAGTTTACCTTCATCGATGCATCCGGGAATTCTTCCGGCTCTTACACCAGCGCGGATGCCTCATGGCATGCGGGTTATGTGGCGTCCCTATTTTACGGCGGCGCCGGCGCGGGCGTCGCCCCGGACGTTTCCCATGTTTATGTCTACGCTGAAAGTTATTACTACAATACCATTTACGCTGGCACAGCTCCGATCAACAGTTCCCTCGGGGAAGCTCCATCGGTGGTGAATCAGAGCTTTGTTTATCCCGGCGTGACCTCGTCCACCAGCCAATATCTCGATCAGATTTGGGATAATTACGCGGCACAATATAACACGCTGTTTGTTACCGCTATTGGTGACGGCCAAACCACCAGCACCACCACACCCAGTTATGTCAACGCCCCCGCCGATATGTACAACGGTATTGCCGTGGGTGCCTATACCGGAATCGGCGGCACGCCGTCCTCATGGGTGGGGCCGACCTGGGATGGCCGATCCGCACCTGATCTGATAGCACCGGGCAGCTATACCAGTTATACCGCCCCGCTGGTTTCCGGATCGGCGGCGTTGTTGATTCAGGCGGGAAATGAGCAGATCGGCGGTTTGGGCACCGCTGGTGCCGCGACGGATATTCGCACGGTTAAAGCGTTGCTGTTAAATGGAGCCACCAAGATTCAGGGTTGGACCAACTCCTATTCCGCCAACAGCGGCACGTATACTTACAATGCCACAACCGCCAACGCCGTCACGCCGCTGGATCCGCGTTATGGATCGGGCATGGTCAATATTTATAATTCTTATGAGAATCTGGCCGGTGGGGAACATAATTATTCAGTGGCGACCAGTGTTTCAACCAGCAATTTGTCCGGCAATGTTACGGCGGCTCCGGCGGCCGGCTTCGCCGGGCCGGCCATCACGGCAACAAGTGGATGGAATCTGGCTTCTATTACTGCGTCTTCCAGCAGGAATGCAGTAGAAAATTACGATTTCAACCTGCCGGGAACATCGATCAACAGTTGGGACCTGACCGCCACGTTAACATGGAATAAAAATTACCAGGCCAATGGCATTAATCACATGTTGTTGTTTTTGCTGAATTCATCGGGGCAACAGGTGGCCGCCAGCACCAGCATGTTGGATAATCTGCAACAGATCAACGTTAATTCCGCGCTGGGTATGAGTACGTTGGCACCGGGCCAGTATGACCTGGCGGTGGAAATGCTGGGCGGAAGCAATCTGATTTCCAATTCAGACACCTACGCGTTGGCCTGGAATTTTGTCGATCCCGTCACCGTACCGGAACCAGCCGCCATCGCCATCCTCCTGGCCGGCTCCATGTTTGCAATGCTGAAGAGGAAGAGTTAAGCGCCGGATAACCGCCAACGGCCGACCGAGGACAATCACGCACTCCAAATTAAAGGTACCTGACACCTTTTTTGGGGGGTGTGGCAATATTTCCGGGCACCCCGCATCAACTCGACCGGCGAGCCGCCGGGTTTATCCCGGTGGGCTTCAGCATTCCTGTGAAAAGGCGG
>JAKAZF010000119.1 GCA_021826605.1 Planctomycetota bacterium
ACTCCCCAAGGCTCTCGGCTCCGCAACAGTTATCAAACAGCGTCATCAAGAATGCGTATGAAAACCTCGAAGCAAGAAAGCCCAATATCTATCCGCGTGATCCGCGTAATCCGCGGTTTTTTTACGCTGCTCTAATCGGGACTTGAGAGTAGAAAGTAGAAAGTAGACCGCAGGAGGAATTCTCCGCTCCGGCGACAGCCTCTCTAATGCTCCCAGCCCTATTTGCTCTACTGTCTACTCTCTCAAAACATCTGCTCTATTGGGCCGCAGCCCAATCCGCGGTCTTTTTTACGGTCTGCCCCACCCGGCAACCAACGATAACGATTTTGGTTCCATACCCAACCTGACAATCTGGAAACCCAGATAATTCGCAGCAATTACTCCGGACTGGCCAATGCACTCACGGCGCTTTATCCTTCTGATAGCAAGTAAAATCGGTTGTTGGCCGCTATACTGCTGGCGGTACCACGATAGGAGGCTTCAATATGACGCAAACACAAGCCACGTATGAGGCAGTCGCCCGGAAGATGGTGAATCGTATTATTGAGCAATTTCACCCGGAAAAAATTATCGTGTTCGGCTCGCTGGTGCGCGGCCCGATCGGTCCGGACAGTGACTTGGATATTCTGGTCATCATGCGCGTTGAGGGATCATGCCGCCAGAAGGCCAACGAGATTGACGTTGCGCTAACGGACCGCACCATTCCGATGGATATTATCGTGGTGACTCCCGAGCAATTTGACCGGCAGAAAAACATGATGGCCACCATCGCCAGCGCGGCAGCCCTGGAAGGCAAGGTGATGTATGAACGCGCAGCCTGACCGGGCGGAAGAAGTTCGGCAATGGGTCGAGAAGGCCGAACACGACCTGCGCAATGCCGAGCATGTCTTGACGCTCACCGAGGATTGTCCTACTGACACAGTATGCTTTCATTGCCACCAATGCGCCGAAAAGTATCTCAAGGCGCTGCTGGTTGCCCACGGCATCGCGTTCCCGAGAACCCACGACCTTGTCGTGCTCTTCAATCTTTCGACGGGCCATTTTGCCTTGGATTTTTCCTTATCCGCGATCCAACCGCTTAGCCCGACCCTCGCACTTTGGGCAGATTTTGGTGCCGAAAAAATAATATAGTGACCCTGGCAGTCGTGGCACGGGGTATTTTTTTGCAGAACCGTTCTGGTACAGACCTGTTTTGGGGGCCGGCTCTACCAATTTTTACCGCCTTTTGCGATATTACTACACATGTTCATCAGTGCCAATAATCGCGAGAAGAATGGTAACACACACACCTATCATCGTGTGATGGAGAAGCGGTGCGTCGCAGCGGGCCTGACGCCCCGCGCGGCGCTGGAGCAACTTGCGGGGATCCAGATGATCGATGTGCATCTTCCAGTCAATGATGGAAGATATCTGGTAAAACACGGCCATTCCATGGCCAAAGCAACTTCATATCTCCATTATCGTAAAAAATAAAGATGTGTGCAAACTTAAGGCATCACGGTTACCAGCCCTGTAGCCAGCGCACTCTACGCCCTGAGCCGCGCCGCTGCATCGGAAAATACTGTCAACAAAAGTTCGGAATCGTCGATCAGCCGGTAGACGGGCTTTCTACCAGACAGGGTCTCGCTCTCGGTCAAAATAATTGGAACACCGTCTCCCCGTTTCTCCATAAAATATCCTCGCCCAATGCCATCCCGCGTCTCGGCGATCGGCGTCTCAGCCAGCAGGCTGGTAATGAGTTCATTGCGTGTGACCTGCCGGAAAGGCATGCTCTCCACGGTGACGGTATTGGGTAGTGCCCCCGGCGAGTAAATCTCCAACCGATCATCAAAGATAAAGAACCTTATCTTCGATCCGGCAATCGAATAATCACGATGCGCCACCGCATTGACAATCGCTTCAAAAATGGCCCGCTCACTGAACTGTGGTTTATCCACACGGTGCGGCAATTTTTCCGCTCTCACCGCCTGATTGCGCTTCAAAAATGCCATCGCCTGCGTAATTTGTGAGTCCAGCGGCCCCACAATGTCTTTCGCGTCCATCTGGTAATTGGTATCCTGCCGTGTACCACGATATCGCACGGCTTGGATAAATGCGCTTGGAAGAAAACGCTCCGGGTGCTCACAGCAAAATAGACTCCCCGCCACCGACGCGCCTATTTCTCCATTGTCCTGCTTTGCAAGAAGGTTCCGTTTCAACAGAATTGCCTCGGCTGGTTCGCTGGATCGTGTCGTATACCTTTCCCAAAGCGGTCGCAAAAAATCCGCCATGACCGTTCCGGGAACCGGTTGTTCCTCAAATCGCATCAACCGGGCCTGACTTCGCTGCTGAAATAAGCGCGCAAGGTACTCCGGCGGCATTTTGCGTTTTGAGCTGCCTTGCCGGTGGAAATAACCGCCGGGGCTTTCGTGAACAAATAAGCTCCGTGGGATGTCTATTTTCAAGACCGCCAGCAAAACCCCACTGCTGTCGGGTAACTGTGTTCGGAAGGATCGAAAGATGACCGGCGGTTTAATGCTTTCATTGCATATCTCATATACATACCGCTCCACCGCATCAAGTCTGTCGATCTCAATGCCGTCGATGTCCCGCGTCTTGTCGTCAACGCCCAGCACCAGCACGCCCTCATGCGTGTTTGCAATAGCCGCCACATCGTCCGCCAGATCATCACGTTTCGGTTCAGCTACGCGATCCCCCTTTAAGCGAACCACCTTCAGTTCCAGGGAAGTGTCCTCGCCCAGCCGTATTTTTTCCAGCAGCTCCTCCGGACTGTCAAACATGGCGCGGCTCCTGCGCAATACGACGATAGCGTTGCTCAAACGCTTCGCGTCCACCTTCTAAAATGCTACAGATTGTACTCCGCACATTATCCTCCTGAAGGCATCCCTGGGCTTCAATTTGCGTCTGGCCACCCCGCGCACAAAGTGCTACCACCAGCTCCGCATCCCCGTTCACTACAATATTGGCATTGTGCGTTATCACGATGACCTGCCGGTGTCGTTTAGCCGCTCGTAATTGCGTTACCACCAGATCGTAGATCAGGTGGTTATCCAAATCGTCCTCCGGTTGATCGAGAATCAGCGGCTCTGTGCCGTATGAAAGCAGAAAGGCCAATATCGCGGCGGTTTTCTGACCGGGCGAACCTTCTTCAATGCGTCGGAAATTTTTTCCGTCCCCCTGCGTGCTGTATTTAACTTCGAGAGAATCCTCGGGAAACCAGATGTCCAGGCGATCCAAAGCCTCCGGCGCAAGGCCGGCAATGTGGGTCGCAAATCGCTTATCCCCCACCCGCCCCGCTGCCGCACCGGCCGTTGCTATGCTCCGGATTTTCTGCTTAAGAGCCTCCAAGGCCTTCTCAATGCCCGCCGCTCCATCATCGGTGCGGTAAATGTCCCCTAAAAGCCCATCCCGGCCCGGTGCACTGATATCTTTTTCAAACCCACCATTCTCGCGTTGCACCAACTTTCGGAAATCCGTTTCGACAGTTTCCTGCTCTCCGTAATGCCGCACCGATATACGGACGTGCGGGTTCTCTCCGAGAACACTGCCAAGGAATTTTATTCTCATTTCAGTGAGGTGTCTGCGAACGCCCAGTAGCCGTTCAAAGCTCTCCTCATAGTGCATTTTTAATTCCGCAACCTGCTTCCGCCGGTCATCCATTTCTTTGAGCCTTTGCTCAATGGTTTGCCGGCGCTGCACCAGCGTGCCGTAGGACGAAATATCTCCCGCTTTCGCATTGGCCAACTGCTGTTGCAGTGCTTCATACGCCGCCGCCGCTTTACCCGCGGCTGCCGCCCACATTGATTTTTCTACCGCGTCCTTCCACTGCTTGCGCAACGTATCAGCGCGCGCCGCCAATTCCTTCACCGCGTTGCAGATATCATCAAATTCATCGCGCACTTTCGTCACGTGCCCCTGAATCTGCTTGTCGCCGGTATCGTTGTCATCAAAGGTGGACGGGGCAAGGGCCTCCGGTGCGGCCTCCGCCACCGCCCGACGTAAGTATTCTCCCATACCGCCCCAACGCTGCTCCCACGTTTCCATAGTGTGCTTTTGCCGTCGGCGTTTCTGCATTTCCTTCAGGATTTCCTTTTGCCCCGATTCCTCGAAGATGGCCAACTTGCGTTTTACATCATCGAGTTCACCGCGAAGCACAGGCTCCTGGGCCAGTCCCGCCTCAATTTCCCTGGCTTTCGCCCGCAAGGACAGATAACGGGTCTCTTCCTCATTCCACTGGCTTTGCCATGCTTGAAAATCCACCTCCGCAGCCTCATCAATTACCTGAAGTAGCGCACGCGGAGTCTTCGCCATTTGAAAGATCTGCTTCTGGCTGAATATGCGAACCGGAAACCGCTGCCGGATATCCCCGTCAACTCGCTTCCACTCACCGTCGGTTTTTTCCTGTATGGGATCCAGCGAGCCGTCGGGCTTCCACTGCACGCGAAAGCTCGCACCCTCCTTGCGATAAATGACCTTAATGGTCGCTTCATTCTTTAACAATCCTCCGTCCCCGCGCTCCGTATTAACCTTGCGGTACTTTTCAAACTCAGGTTTTAATTCCCTATGGAGTTCTTCATCCCGACGCAACGCCAGCCGGAGAAATTCAACCAATGTCGATTTGCCGGTTCCCCGGCCACCAATTACCGCGTTGAGCCATGGATTAAACCTGAGGAAAAACGGATGTTCGCGCCCCATGTACATCGCACCGCTGACTTCAATAGAATCAATAGTCATCGCGGCGTGCTGGTTGGGATCATTCTCCTTCTGATCCGAGCGTAACACGGAAAGAGGAGAGCCATCCAGAAGCGCCAGCCGCAGCCCCTCAATACCAGGCTCGCCCATTTTGACCCATGTAAAATGGCTCCCCGGGAACCGCGACTCCGCGCGGTCTGTTGGATGATGGGCATCCGACCCAAGAACTTCCGTCCAATGTAATTTTTTGGAAATATAAGTCTGTGGTTTCGGGACAACCGAGCTCACCACCTCCATCGCGAAGATTTCATCGCACGCCAGCACCTGCTCCAAGGTTGTTCCTTGAAGCTCCTTGAATAGCCCGCGTTCACAATCCACATGCGCCGGCATCGCAATGCCGCGTTGGGATACAATCGCATGCACCACGTTCACCAGCGACTCGGTCGTAACGGTATCACTACTCCCCTTTGTACCTGCGAACCCTACTGCCCCGAGCAGACTGTCAATGTCCGCTGACGTTTTCGCTTGATCGAATATCGCCAGCACATGGATGCCACCGTGAACCGATATTTCAACACCAGGGAACAGGTGCAACGGCCTAAACGACCGTTCTGCCTTATTCTGAAAATCCTGCAACGCCGACTTGAGTCGGTCAATCCATGCGCCGCTGTTATGATCTGTAATTGCAACGCAATCAATGCCCGCCCGCATATAATCCAGCAACCATTGTTCGGGCGTGCGCCCGCAGAGTTGCTGTTGCTGCCCCTTGCCGTAGTCGTTGGACGCCGGTGTGTGTGCGTGAAAGTCAAACTTCCACCACCGCGAGCCGTTCCATGCCCCAGTCATGTATGATCTCCTTCTGGCGTCATGGCCTGATCCTACCACATTTAAGCCATTCATGCCCTACGCAGCAACCCCGGGGAGTATCGGCCAAAGTAATTCCCACGTCCGCGCTTCCTCCGTTAGGATAACTTGGCCCTATTGGCCATCTTGGTATCCACCATAATGAAAAACGCGTGTTGACGTCGAGTACAAGGCAACTGTTACCGCACACCTGGGTGTCGGGAAACCGACCCGACATAGTCCGCCACGGAGACACGTGTCATTTCAGCAGTGTGGGATCCTTCGTAAAAACCGCGATATGTTGATCGACTACGGTAAAAAGTTACACAACGTGTGGAAACAAAGGTACCTGACACCTTTATTTCGGGGTGGTGCAGGTAGGATGGTCGCGAGATTGGATTTTTAATTAAAAAATACGTGTTATTTTCGTGTATACGATTAAATAAATATTGATTGAGAAATATTATACATTTTGAAACTATTTACATTCTGGTTCGTTTGGCTGGTCAGACGGGTTGATGAACCGGTGGCGCGTGCTGCGGAGAACTCGTTTGGGCCGGATGTAGTTAAGGAGATACTTATGTTCTGGCAAAATTCAGTTCGGTATCTGGGTGGCAAAGCTGCGGGATTGAAACTTGGCTTGCTGGCGGGTGCGACCGTGGCCATGTTCGCTGCGGCAGCGCCGGCGCATGCAGGTGTGCGGATTGCCTTCGGATTTTCAATACCCTTCTATGCACCGGCTCCAGTCTTTGTACAACCGCAGCCCATTTACTATACGCCGCAGGCTGTCAACTATCCGCCGGTTTATGCACCACTTCCGGCACCGGCGATGTGCCCCCCTCCGCAGCCGCTGTATTATTCGCCGCCGGCATATTGCCCGCCGCCTTTTGTGTATCAGGCACCGCGTCCCGTTTTTTATCATCCGATTTATCGGCCACGGGCCGTATGGCCTGATCGCGTGGGCACCTGGCGGCGACCTGATCGCGATGATCACGCCTGGTTCCGCGGCAATCGTGATGGACGGCGAGATTTTGCACAGCGCCGCGAATGGCATTAGATAGTAGTTTTTTACGGGAACCGGCTCGCTGAATTGTGTTCGGCGGGTCGGTTATTTTTGTATCCGTTGGCGGAGCTTCAGGCAGGCTGGGAAGCCCGCACCACAATGCCGGGGCATCCTCCGAAACGCAACTTTCAATGCGGCGCTCCGTTGCCGGACCCGCAATCGCTACACTCATACACAGCCGCTTATTTTTTCATGGATTGTACAACGCGCTGCGCTTGCGTGGCGATGTCGCCCTGCATGCCGCCGAGGTGGCGGACAAGGGCGCGTACGCCTTTTTTTTGTGCGGCATTACCGGCGTGTTGCAACTGATTGTTGAGATACGACGAATCGGCATTCACCTGCAATTGCAGAAGCTTAAGCAACTTTAACTGAGCCGCCGGCGGCATAAGTTGCTGCTTGCCGCCGCCACCTCCCCCGCCGCCGCCTCCGCCCCCTTTTTTCGGATTCTGCTGCTGTTTAAGCGCGTCGATAATATCTTTAATTTTCGCTATCGCTGAAGTTTGTTCATCCAGCACACCTTGATTGGCAGTAGCACCCGCCAGAATATTGGCTGCACTGCGCATATCGTCGATGATCTTACCATTGAGCCACGCCAACAGCGGTGCCGGGCCGGATTCCACCTGACCTAACGCGGCAAGCTCAGCCATCAGCAACTGCTGGGCGCGGGCAATGCCAATTGCCTGCAACTGCTGCGGTCGATTTAATATTCCCTGTGCCACCCGGGCTTCACGCAGGGCGCCGGTTTGTTCCAACAATGATTCCTGGGCCTTAAGCAGCAATTGATATTGCTTTTTAAGACTGGCGATCTGATTCTGCCGTTGTTTGTTCTGAACTTTTTTGAGTTGTTTTTGCAGCAACGCCAGCGCCCGCCGCAAATGATGCAAAGCACTGTTCTGATGCTTTAACGCATGCGGCTGATGGTCGCGCAGCAACGATCCAGTCGCCTGCCCCATATTTTCGCCCGCGGTGTGCAACAGTGCCG
>JAKAZF010000120.1 GCA_021826605.1 Planctomycetota bacterium
TGAGTGCCAGATTTATGACCCGGGCGGATCGAAAGATTCGCCCGGGTCTTTTTATGCGCTGAAATAATTCCGCTTTTTCAGCCCGCCGGGTAAGTGCAGCCTTCTTTCGCCAACCGAACGCGGCCTTTTTGATAACGTGGATTTTCGATTTTTAAAATAAAAAGCTGGGCAAAAGGTGCCCGGCAGAAAAATTACGGATGGCGGCGGTGCCAATGCGTTGCCACAGAGTAAAGCCAGACGCCGCCAACATGGATGGGGAGACAATGCAACGGGGCCAGGGCTGCCGCGGAAACTGCATCGGGCTGGCCGGTTAAAATGACCGATCCAACATGATTACGCCTTAAAAGCTGTTTCAGTTGGCGGGTGTACCCGCGGGTGGGTGGTGCCCGAAGCGCCAGATTCGTCAACAGACCTCCGGGGATTTTAAAATCGGCGGGCGGCCAGCCGGTAAAGCCGTTAATCATGGAGAATGTAAATCCGGATTCTTCCTGCCACAGCATCACCGGCGTCCGCGATCTAAACGGAAGAATCAGCACGGTTTCTCCCGGTTGCAGATAACGGTGGCAAAGGCCCTGCTTGAAAAAAGCTGGATTGGCGTAGCGGTTTGCACCAATACCCGCCCGGAAATTTGGTAAGAGCGTCAGCACGATCAGGGCTGACAGCAGTAATTTCAGTCGCACCGACACGGGGGAATCATGAAGCCAGAGTGCCGCAGCCGCGCCGGCGATCAGCGTTACGCAACTGAAAATTCTGAAGGGTAGCGCTTTTTCTAATAAGGGTGCGTGGGCAACAAAAAACCATGGCATCAACAGCCATATTGAATTCCCCAACACCTTCAGGCGGGGACCCAGGCTTAACAGAACCGTCACAGAAAACAGAAGCAGCAGAAAACGCCCATGGAAGGTATCGCGATACCGCTTGAAATACCATGCCAGCAACACCGCCAGCGGTAGACCCAGGTAACCTACTTGTGATGTGGTAGACGCCGCCTCATGGAAAGCTGCCCAAAAAGGTCGAGCGAATGTGGTGCCCAACCACACGTCCTGGGATGGCATTACCACCGATGCAAGGTCGACGGAGTTCGTAGATCGGCTCCATATTTCCCCCCCGTTATATCCGTGCAACAGCGGCCCGATGAAAATGGGTAACAATATTGCAATAGCCAGCAGCAGTGCCCAGAGCGAATCAAGGCACACCTGTCGTAACGCGCAAAAATCTTCCCCCTTGGGTGCCAGCGTTAGCGTGAAAAAAATCGCGAAGGTTCCCAGCATGACCGTGGTCGCGAATGTTTCTGTAAATACGCCGAACTCGAAACACCAAAGCAGCGCTGTTAGAATGATAAAAGCCTTGCGACCCATTCGGTTGTGGCGGCGGCGCAGAAATAACCAGACCCCCGCCGGAACAGCAAATGTTATGGCGAGATTAAGGTCATATTGCATTTGCGTGGTTTCATAGACGGAAAATCCAAAAATCCAGCCACCCAGCAGCGACGGCCAAAACCCGGTGCCCAGCTCCAGGTTCATGCCGAACGCCATCCATGCGCCCAGAGCCGGTGATAACAACAGTGCCAGATTCAGTGCCACTGTCGCCCCCCAGAAATGTGTGACGGGCGCAAACAGCAATGCCAAGGCTGGAATACTGGTAATCCAGGCCGCGTTCACCCCGGCGGGTTGCCAGATGACATGGATGTAGAACGGATTGATGCGACTTGCTAACGCATGGGGCCACCAGGCGAAATACCATAAAAACGCCGTTGTGTCCCGGTTGGCATGGCCAATCACGGCTCCTGAGCCGGCGCGAATTAAATCCGGTAACGTCAAGCCTCCCGCCATTAACAGGTATGTGACTCCGGCAACCAGGAAAAGTAACAGGTTGCCGCCTTGTGTCGCGCTGCGCTCCGCCGAAGCGCGTGGCCAAAATGCGCCAACCTGCGCCGGAGATGAGGGATGCCCCGGCAAACATTGCCAGAGCTGCTTGGGTTCCCCGTTTTTCCCTCGGCCGGTCTCCGTTGCGCACCAAAACGCCATGGCAAGCGTGCTTATGAGCCAGGCCACGGGAACCATCCACACAGCCGCGGCAAGAGCGCTTGCACTTATGCGAAGCCACGGATACACATTCTCCCCCGCCACCGCATGGATTCCATTTGACTGTCCGATGAGCGCAACACAAAAGGCCCGGGCCGCCGCCACCCCGGCCAGAGCCAAGAACCAGACTGTTTGGAATATCGCGGCCCTGCGCCCTTGCGTGCGCAAAAAGAGAGACTTTCGGCCCCACCAAAAAGCGGCGCAGAGTCCCGGAATCCAGAACGCAACGATCCCGCTTAAATGAATCAGGAACACGGCCAACCGCTGCGATGCGGAAACATCCGGAACCGCAAATTCGGATTTTTCAGCCAAAAAGTCGCTCCGCAAAAACTCGACTGTAAAAGATAGACGCTCGCCCGTCCAGCAGGCCCCCAGTATCTTCAGAAACCTCGGATAGTACAAATCTCCGGAGATTTTGAATGCTGGGACGATCACTGTGGGTGAAAGATATTGGCAAAGATCGCGGGATTTATTTTCGCCGGTTTGGTCGGACATCGTTGGCTCAGAAGAACTTTCTCAGGGGATCCCTTTCCCAAAAGGCTGTCTGATTTACGGTACATCGCTTCCGCATCTGGCGATTTTCGGCTAACGTGGCAGCCATGCGAATATCGGTTTGCATAATTTGTAAAAATGAGATCGGTAAGATCGGCGTGTGCCTGGATTCTGTCGCCTGGTGTGAGGATATCGTGGTAGTCGATTCCGGTTCAACCGATGGAACCCCGGAGGCAGCGGCTGCCCATGGCGCAAAACCGCGGGTAATAAGCCATCCCTGGCCCGGCTATAACCCGCAGCGACAGTTTGGGGTGGGGCAGTGCCGGTACCCATGGGTGCTGGCGCTGGATGCCGATGAAGAGTGTTCGCCGGAACTGGCGGCTGAGATTCAGGCTCTTGCCGAATCACAAGCATCCGCCATTGCCATGTATGAAATGCCGCGAAACAATTTTATCGCCCTGCGCTGGGTGCGCTGCTGGTCGCCGGATTATCAGGCGCGACTGATTCATCAGCAGCATGTGGAGTGGGATAAAAAAAGTGCCCCGGAAATCCGCCGGCCAAAACCGGGCTTCCGCGTGCAAAAACTCAAACAGCCGCTCTTGCATAATCGCCTTTCGCCTTTTATTAACACGGATATTAACGATGGCCCGCGCATGGCGGAACACGCTGCGGTACTGGCTGAAACCCTGCGGGCCCGTGGTAAGCACGCCACGTTGATGGATATGCTATTTCGCCCGGCGTTGACATTTCTGAAATATTACATTTTTCGTGGCGGCTTTCTCCAGGGCCGTTTCGGACTGGTGATTTGTTATAAAACCACCATCGGTGTCATGCTCAAATACAGCGTTCTGTATGCGAATGAAGAGTTGGTCCCGGATTGCCCCCAGCGTGATCCATCGCGTGACAAATAAGATTTCGGGGAAGCGTCGCGTTAGAGCACCGTGGTGATAACCCGGTGGTTGGCCCAAGTTGAACCGCGAATTACGCGGATAGCGCGGATACGGGAGGTGGGTGCATCGCGTCATGGAGCACCGTCGTGACAACCCGGTGGTTGGTTCGTGGCATGAGATCAACCACCGGATTACCATCCGGTGCTCGGCGGGCGCGGTGCGGTGCATTGCGTTGCGCTATCGCCGCGGCGAATTGCGTTGCGTTCTCGTATCGCGATGCGTGGCGTCACGGAGCACCGTGCTGATAACCCGGTGGTTGGGTTCGCCTTCAGGTTGTGTTATCAGGAGAGCGAAATGGTTGGCCACTTTGTGCTGCACGCTTATCGATCATGGAATGCCGATAATCCAAATGGCTATGTAAAGCGGGGAAACCGTGGAATCTTCGCGCCGGATGAACAGTTGGCCCGAGCCCGCAATCGCCTGGCCACGCAGCCGCCCGTGATCTGGGATGAGCCCTATCAATACCTGATCCTCGCCTTGGTGAGGGAAGTGTGCGCCAAGGAAATATGGCGGCTCCATGGAATAGCCGTCACACCGACGCATGTCCATGCGGTAGCCAGCACGCGGCAGACCGTTGAACTTATTGCGGTGCAGCACCGCATGAAGCAGCAATTGGGGAAGCGGCTCAGTGAGAGAGCGGGAAAAAAGGGAAAGCGGTGGCTTTCACGCGGCGGAATACCAACGCGCGTTAAAGACTCCAAGCATCTGCATTATTTATTGAAGCAATATCTTCCCCAGCAGGGCGGGTTGTATTGGTGTGAAGGCATGGCCGAGCCGCGACGGAATCAACCACTGGATTAGCATGCGGTGCTCCCGGGGCGCGGTGCGTTGCATTGTTCTATCGCTGCGGCGAATCGCGTTGCGTTATGGCATCGCGGTGCGTGGCGTTATGGAGCACCGTGGTGCTAACCCGGTGGTTGGTTCGTGGCATTGGATCAACCACCGGATTGTCATCCGGTGCTCTCGGGGCGCGGCGCGTTGCATTGCGTTGCATTATCGCATCGCGGTGTGTGGCGTCAAAGAGCACCGTGGTGCTAATCCGGTGGTGGGTTGGAGGCAGAAGATCAACCACCGGATTACCATCCAGTGCTCCGGTGGCGCGGTGGGTGGGGGCGGAACGCAAGTGTAAAGAAACTATACAGGTGCAAAAGAAAGCGGCCCGTTCCGACGTATCGGAACGGGCCGCAGAATGTTTAGAAAGTAGTTGAGATTACAACTGGAAACTTACCACGTGCCGCTGCTGACATCGCGGATGGGTGTCATGCAGATGTCATACGGTGGGGTATTGCTAAACACGTCGATCGCCGCCGAGGCACTTGTGACCGCGTTCTGAACAGCGGTGCTGGCACCTGGTCCGGCAGTTGTATCAAACGTGAAGATGTTGTCGCCACTTTGGCCAACATACGGGTTGACTTCCCAACCGACATGGTCATCACCAAAGCCGACATTCTGGCCATCGCCATTGTGGTTGCCGGAATTGTAGATGTAGTTGCCATAGGTGTTGCCGGTGACGGCAGTGGTGGTGACGCGTTCCAGCGTACCGGTAGCGCCGGCGTTGTTGGATGGTGCCATATCGCTGACTTCAGCGACGTCCGAACCGGAATTATCGGTCCACCAGCCGCCTACGCCGCCAGTTTGCGTCCATGGGAATGCGATGGAGTAGCTTTCACCCTGACCATTGGTGTTGGGGGTGCCAGCCGCAAGAATGCTGTCAAAGTTGTAATAATACTGAGCAGACGCACCGGTGGCTGTCTGATATTCCGCCGATGGGCTAGTCGCAATCGGATCCGATGGGCAAATAAAGCTCTTCGGTGTGTCCTGGCCTTGCAGGACCAGCATCCACAAGCACGACAGCGGGTCGCCGAGTGTTGGCTCGCCAGCTGTGGCGTACCACGAGGAAGTAACCGCGCCTGCAGTGGCTAAACCAGTAGGTGCAGCCGGCGGCCCGCCTGGGGCACCACCAATAGTCATGCCACCGGCGGCGGTGGTCAATGGGGTTGCCGGGAACTGCGAGCCGTTGCTCTGGGCGTAGATGTAACAGGATTGAATGATACCGCGAATGTTCGCCGAGCATACGGCCCGATTGGCCAGTTCCTTGGCACGAGCCAAGCTGGGTAACAGAATGGCAATGAGCAGCGCGATGATCGAGATCACCACGAGCAGCTCAATGAGGGTAAACCCTCGTTTTTTTACGTTGTAACTTCGCATAAGGAAGCCTCCAAAAAAGAGAGAGAAACACTTAATTGCGTATCCTGCATCCTGTAACGCACCCATTTTGCCTGAAAAGCACAAAATCGGATTATTACAGGAACTGAAAACCGCGCGGGAGCCAGGGAAGGCATCGGCTGGTTTAAGCCAGGGGAAACACTCCCTTGGCTTCCGCCGAGTCGGATGAGCCTGCGCGTGGTAGCTCCGGGCCGCACAGCCCGAGTACAAGCTACCTCAAAAGCTATCTAGCTCTTTCTGTCAGAGCCGGACACACAATCCTTTGTTAATAAAATCCGCCCGTTTTGCGGGGCGCAACCATACCAACCGGAACCAAAACTGGGATGTTTCTTGAGACCCGTGCAAGGGTTCCGGCACTGCCAGCGACGGATCAGACACAACATGATGGCGGGATGCGAAGAGCGGAATAAAAGAAAAAAGGCTCAAAAGCCAGAGGCACCGGAATACCGGGGCCATTTATGATGACGGTATACGAAACAATCGCTCCTGCTTCACACCATAAAACATCCTACCACCAGTTATCGGCGGGGTCAAGTAAAATCTTCAAGATTAATTCGAAAAGAAAAATTATCGGCTGCGGGCGATTACTCCATCGCATCGCTTCCGATAATGTAAAACATTGGATTATGCCGATACGTATCAGGTTAGACGCAGCGCCATGATAGAGCACTGTGGTAGCAATCCGGTGGTTGGTTCGCGGCATTCGATCAACCACCGGATTACCATCCGGTGCTCGGCGGGGTGCGATGCGTGATTGGCCAGCTTGAGGATAGCAAAATTCACGTTGACGATTATTTTTGTTGGATTTCACCTTTGACATTTGCCTCTCTACACTGAATTATGTAGAACAGATAATGTGCGGGCGAAAAAACGCCCTGATTTTCGGAGAAAAAACGTGGTTACCTCGGATGTTGCCGGTAGCGGTTCTCAGCAATCGCTGGAGGGATTGAGTCCCGAATTTTTACAAAATCTGTATGAACAATGGAAACGCAGGCCGGAAGCGGTTGACCCGCAATGGCAGTGGTTTTTCCGCGGTTTTGATCTGGCGTCCGAGACGTCCCCGGCACAGGCGGGCGCGCCCGAGCCGGCACGCCCGCCAGTGGCCGGCGAACCGGATTTGCAAGTCTCGGACCTGGTGCATAGTTATCGCGAACTGGGACATTTAGTTGCCAATTTGGATCCGTTGGGCCATAACGCCACCGACCATTCCTTATTGAGCCTCAACGAGTTTGGCTTAAGCGAAGCGGATTTGGATCGATCCGTAAACGCCGGGAGCCTTGGCGGTGGGGGACGCGTACCCCTGCGGCAACTGATTTCCATGTTACGCAGCACCTATTGCGGTACCCTGGCTGTGGAATATATGGACATACGTGATCCAGAGCAACGGCAATTCCTGCAGGATATGATGGAGCCGTCGCTGAATAAACCACAGTTGTCTGATGAGGATCGCGTTTTTATGATGTCGCGCCTGGCGGCATCGGAGGATTTTGAATTATTCCTGCAGCGCCGCCACCCCACCACCAAGCGATTCAGTATTGAAGGTGCCGAAGCGCTGATTGCTTTGCTGGATGAAGTGGTGGAAAAAGCCACGGAAAATGGCGTGGACGAAATCGTCATGGGCATGCCGCACCGGGGGAGACTCAATGTGCTGGCGCATTGTATGCACAAGCCCTACGAAATGATCCTGGCGGAAGTACTGGATCGTCCGCAGAAATCCATGGGTGATGGCGACGTGAAGTATCACCTGGGTTATGCCCATGATTCCACCACACGCACCGGCCGAACCGTGCACTTATCGCTTTCGGCCAATCCCAGCCACCTG
>JAKAZF010000121.1 GCA_021826605.1 Planctomycetota bacterium
GGGGAAAGCGTACTGGAATTGTTGAAAATCCAGTAAATCCCCGGCTTGACCGCTGCACCATCCACATTACCGTTACGCCTGAGGCCAACCTGCACGGCTTGCCGGCGACCGCATTTTTCATGAAGTCATTGCCGCAGAATAACTCGTTGGCGTACACTCCCAGTATTGGCGGAGTACTGGGATTTCAAAGCCAGTCCGGCCGGCAACTTTCCTGCCGTGTCGGCAAGCATGTCAATGCGTCGGGCTGGAGCTACGAAGTTCGTGTCCGCGGCGGTTTGCCAGTTACAGCATTAGCAAGGGTTTATACGCGTTTCATTCGTGTACATATCCCGTTTAGCTTTCGCAACTTGCCGATTCCCGGCGACTCTGGTGTGGCCCTGAAACCCATGATCGGGCACCGGCCTGTTTCAATTCCCGGCAGGCTTATCATGCGGGGGCATCCGCACCGCAAGCCGATTCAAGCCGGCCAGCTTGAGCACTGGATACGCGAGTTGAGCAGTCCAAGCGTGTCCCGGCGGCGGGCGGCCGCCCGTCAATTAATTATTGCGGGCAATAAAGCAATCCCGCCTATCCAGAATGCGCTGATGTCTACCGCTGATCCACCGCTGCGCCGTAAACTCCTGTCAATCCTGGATTCCATCATTGCCGCCCATGATCTGCGCGGCCCCATCGTTTCCTTGAATATGCGGCATGCCTCCGTGCGCGCGGCGCTAACGCAACTCTGTTCACAAGTCGGCATTCCCGCATATTACAATGTACTGCCGCCGTCCCCGCTGGCAACATACCGCATTCGCCACCAGCCATTCTGGAAGGCGATACAAGCAATCGCCGCCATGACCCATGTCGGCCCGGTGGCGAACATCTATAGCAACGGCCATCTGCGATTTGGCCGCCGGAATCTTTTCGCAAGTGATGTTCCAGTTGTCATTGACGGGGCATGCGCATTGGCAATTCAATCCATTCGGCGTTACCAGACCAACTGGCTGGTCCGCGTGGATCCGGCGAATAAGAAGCGAGGATTTACCGCAAGTTGTGTGGCTCTATGGGCACCGGCATCGAGCCAGATTCTCGAACAAGTCGGCCCCCTGCACGCAACTGAACTCATCACCGATCCGCATGGGAAGCTTTTACGGGCCGCCCCAGTTAAAACATCCCAGAGCATCTGGCCGCGTAAGCATGATGATGTTGTTTTTCCGTTGCAACTTCATTTGCCGTGGCCGCCCCCAAATGCCGCGTCGATGGCTCTGCGCGGGACATTGCGGATGTATTTGTCGGGTGTCAGGCAAACATTACAGTTGAATCATCTGCGATTTGGCCGTGCCGCCCTGACGGATGATGGTATGAATCTTCGCTTCGGGAAACCGCGGGAGATCTCCGGCGGCTGGAAGATTCGCCTTCACATCGGCATTACCCAGGGGTTTTCATATCACGGTAAAACCAATCATTGGCTGCCATTTGCTCAAATGCCTATTGAGCGTCGTTTTGTGCACCATCTTTTCGACGATAAGGAACTGCGGCTGTACAGCGGTGACGGCCGCCGATTGCGCATTACCGGCCATCGCGGAGGGCCTTTGGCCAGCCGTGGCTGGGGTTACTATCGTTACACCCTGAATGTCGCCGGGGCTGAGCCGGCAAAGGCCACGATGGCATTTTTTACCAGAACCGTGCTGGTAAAGGTGCCCTTCGATTTCAGAGACCTTCCGATACCGCGCTGAGCTGGGGCGGGATTGCATTCTCCTTGCTATCGCCCGTTTGCCGCTTTTTCTGACCAGTAAAACCTGGCCAGAGTGTGGTCATTTGCGGGATGAAACAGACTACCTTGAGATGATGTGCCAATAGGGCGGTCCGTGCTCGAATTGTTTACCGCGTTGGCCCCATGGTGCCGTCGGAATCGGTTAGTTTTTTGTTGTTCAGCGGTAAGTTGATGCGGAATGTCGTGCCACCGCCGACGCGTGACGTTGCCTCGATTTTTCCGCCGTGTTCCTCCACAATCTTCTTGGTAACCGCCAAGCCCAAGCCGGTACCTTTCTGCCCCTTGGTGGAATAGAACGGTTGAAAAATGCGCTGGAGATTTTGCGGTGAGATGCCCACACCGTTGTCCTGCACTTCAATAATTGCGCTCTGGCCGGAGCTGTCCACATCACTGGTAAGTGTGATGACACCGCGGCCGGATTCGACAGCGTCCAAGGCATTGGTCAGCAGATTCAACACCGCTTGATGGATGCCGTCGGCATCTGCTGGGACGGGGGGCTGATCTTTATTGATTTCTGTCAACAGCGTAACTTTTTTGTCTTGCGCCTGCGTGGTCATGAGTTCCAGACATTCACCGAGCACATAAGCCAAATTGGTTAATTCAACGCTCGGCGTGCGCGGTTTGCTGTAGGCCAGCATATTCATGGTCAGGGCCTGGACTTTATCCAAATTACGCTGCAGGATGCCCCAACCCATGCGGATTTGAGAAATGTCATTGCTTTTCAGCCCCATGTCAACCACATCGGCTCCGCCGCGCATGCCCTGCAGAATGTTCTTGATGGAATGGGATAACGAAGCGACCGTCTGTCCGGTGGCCGCCAGACGTTCCTGTTGCACGTTTTCATGATAAAGTTCGGCAATTTCAATGGCCAAACCGGTTTGTAATCCGATGGCGGTCAGCAGCCGCAACTGATCCGGTGTGTAGGAGTAATTGGCCACACTGGAGTCAATATGCAAAACGCCGAGTTGTTTTTCGCGGCCTTTAATCGGTACACAAATCGCGGACCGGATGGCCATATTATGTACGGATTTACCCTTGAGAAACCGCTGATCGGTCATGGCATTGCTGGAAAGCACGCCTTCATTTTTCGCCAGAACGTGGCGGATGATGGTTTGGCTGACCGCAATTTTTCCAACCTGGTCTTCATCGCGATATCGCACAACCACGGGCACAACCTGCCCGGATTCCTGATCCAGCAGACCGATAAATCCGCGATCAGCCCGCAGTTGCTCAAATACCAGGTCCATGACCTTGTTAAGCAGTTGTTGTTGATCAAATACGCTGGCGATCGCGCTGGAAATCTGCAGCAGTACGCGGAAGTGGGCCATGGCCACCTGGGATGGCTCCGGTGCCGCGAGAATGACCGAATCATCACTGCTGGGAACCGTGCTGATGATGGATGAGTCGCCCGGGTTGCCTTCGGGGGCGGCATCAACTTCATCGCTGGATGCCAGATTCACGCTGTGAACGGGGGCTCCGAAGACCATAAGCGTGGAACCAAGGCGTATTTGATCGCCCACCTTAAGTTTGGACGATTTATTGATGCGCACGCCGTTGACAAATACGCCGTTGGCTCCGCCTTCATCAAAGAGCACCCAGGAGTTATCATTCCACTCCAACCGCGCGTGGCGGCGGGATACGGTCAGATCCGCCAATGGCACCTGTTCACTGGCACGGCCCAGCAAAACCGGCTCATTGGCACTGAAATCAAACTGCCGGCCCTTATCGGGACCTTGCAACACATATAAGAAAAGTTCTGCCACGGACAGAAAACCCAATGGACAACAAAACAACGCAACACTAAACAGGCAGTCATTTTACGATCATTACGAATTTTTCGATAGCCAAGATGCCACGATTTTATTTTTATTGGATCGGGCATGCTTCCGGGATTGGCTTTCCGGCGGTGGAAAACAATTCCCGCAGAACCTTAACCCGCTGCAGGCCTTCACGATATAGCTGCTCAAAAAGGGCTTTTACCTGCGGAGTTGCCGCCACGGTGGCATATCGACTGTAAAAGCTGATGGAACGTTTTTCGCTGGCGACAATTAACCGCATTGCCTCATCAAATCGGGCATCATCGCGTGCGTCAACCAGGCGGGGGCCAACGCAGACCAGATTTTTATCCTCGGATGTCAGAAAAAAACAGGCGGTGGGAAAAAGCGAGGTCAAAAGTGCCTGAATGGCCTCGCGTTGAGCATTTTCCTGCCGCACCATTTCCTGGAAAGATTCACGCAAGGGGGCGTTGGGTGCCTTTTCCGCCAGGACAATATAGCGATACGCCGATACGGATTCCCCGTAAGCGGCAATCGCCAGAGCCTTGTCATCGCCAATTCGCGAGGCATCAAGATGAGGCAACCGTTTAACCATACCCAATATTGTACCAGAATCGGTAAGGTTTCTCATGTGCCCGATCGGCACAGGCTCGTTACAAGCCAACGCCCGGGTTCCCGGCGGCGAACGAAAACTGCAATCGGCCGCCGCGTGGGTTATAATCCGGTAGCAGGATTTGTTCATGGAGCCGCTTATGATCAAAAAAGACGAAAAGGTGCCAACGTTCGAGGAATCCATGGCCAGGCTGGAGGGAATTGTTGAGCAAATAGCATCCGGCAAGGTCGGGCTGGAAGAGAGTTTGGTAATGTATGAAAAGGGTATGGAGCTGGTGCAACGCTGCCGGGCCATTCTGGACAGCGCTGAAAAGCGAATTGAAGTATTATCTCAAGCCGGTGGAACCCTCAAAGCTGCGCCGCTCGAAACAGAAGCGCAATAAAAACGATCCCCACCCATTTCTGGATGAGGATCGCTTGCTGATTCTCCCGTTACCCGGATATCCGCGGCGCAGACTTCCGGCCCACAATTTGGTTACCGGGGTTGGTTCCGGCAAGCGAGGCGATCAGATGGCTTCGCCACCAACGGTGCCATCGCTGACGCGAATCACATTATCCAGCGGCATGATAAATATTTTGCCATCCCCAATCTGCCCCTTGCCGTTTGGGCCGCTTCGGGCTGCTTTAACAATTGCGTCCACGGTGGGTTGCACAAAAGCCTCATTGACGGCGATTTCAAGGCGCACTTTCCGGATCAGATTGACTTGCATCGCCTGTCCGCGGAAATATTCCGTGTGGCCTTTCTGCCTGCCGTAGCCCTGCACATCGCTGACGGTCAATCGAAACACCTCAACATCTGTCAGCGCCTGTTTCACCGCTTCCAGTCGATGAGGTTGAATAATTGCGATAATAAACTTCATTGCGTTTCTCCATTTCTGGTTTTATAAAAAGCCCCCGCCCAAGGACCCGCCCGGGGCGGGGGCATGTTGAAAACATGTTACTGCATTGCGGTTCAGCTCGCACCGAACGGCATGGCCACGGACTGCTCGGGGAAGGTATTGGTATCCAAGCCAACCTCCCCGTGTATGCCCAGATCCAAGCCTTCGATTTCCACCTGCTCGGAGACACGTATCTCCATGAACAGCCGCATCACAAAGATGATAATCGCAGTTACAACACCGGCATAGACTACGGCATCGCCGGCAGCGAGAATCTGCAACAGCACCTGATGGAAGTTGCCGTCGATCCAGCCGGCCGTGGTATTGATGGCGGTGCTGGCGAATACACCGGTCAAAACCGCGCCAAGGAATCCACCGATGGCATGCACACCAAACGCATCCAGTGCGTCATCGTAACCGAAGATGGTCTTGATCTGTGCGCCCCAATAGCAGACGATTCCCGCGGCCAAGCCGATAATCGGCGATGACCAGAGTGCAACGTATCCGCAGGCCGGGGTGATGGCTACCAGACCGGCCACAAATCCAGAGGCCATGCCCAGGCTCGTGGCGCGGCGATGGTGCATCCATTCCGCAAAGTTCCATGCCAGACCGGCCATGGCCGTGGCAACGGTGGTGTTCAGAAATGCGGCGCAAGCCAGGCCATTGGCGGCATTGGCCGAACCGGCATTAAAGCCATACCATCCGAACCAGAGCAAGCCGGCACCGGTCAGTGTGTTAAACAGTGAGTTGGGCTGAATAACATTCGGGAAACCCTTGCGTTTACCGATCATAATTGCGGCCACCAACCCGGACACGCCTGAGGAAATATGTACGACTGTTCCACCGGCAAAGTCCACGGCTCCAAGCTGAGCCAACCATCCGTTGCCCCAGATAAAGTGGGCCAGAGGATCGTAAACCAGCGTGCCCCACAGGAAAATAAACAGGCACCATGCGCCATATTTCATGCGTTCGGCGATCGATCCGGCGATCAGAGCCGGGGTGATAACGGCGAACATGGCCTGGAACATGTTAAAAATGGTTTCCGGAACGGGGAACTGCCCGCCGGCGGGTGCCCCGGCTACGCCGGTGATGGCGTTGATGGGGTCCAGTCCGAGCATCAGCAGGCGGCTGGGATCCCAGCCGACAAACTTCTGCACCATTGGATTGGTGGATGTCCCGAAGGATAGCATGTATCCAAAGAGAAACCACTGCACAATGATAACGCCCAACGCTGAATACGAAGTCATCATGGTGGCCAGGAAGTTTTTCTTCCGGACAATTCCACCATAATACAAAGCCAGTCCGGGCATCATTACCATGACCAGAGCTGTAGACGCCAGCATCCAGGCGGTGCTGCCGGTGTCATAGGTCTGTTTTGCCCAGGCACCGGTGACCGGTGCTGGAGCGGTCGTGGTGGCCGCCGGCGCGGCACTGGCTACCGCAGCAGTAGCCGCCGCAGTGGCAGGAGCCGTCTGGGCGTAAATCTGTCCAGCCATAGTCATTACGAGCACAATCGCGGCCAGGCCGAACATCCACCGCATTGTGCTTGCTCCAACGAGCTTGGTGAGTTTGATAAAACCCATCAATAGTTCCTCCAAAGAACCACTCCTGAAAAACCTTAATCGTTCCGTCGCACCGCACGACGAAACATCTTGTCTGATCGCTGTCTCCATGTAATCTCCTTGCTGAAACACAACATTTGACATCTGGCCGAAATCGGAACCAACCGCTTGATCGACGCAGAAAACGTATCTACCAGTTCTTAACAGTGCTGGGCCTGTCAGCCGGCATCAGGATCGCCGGTTGATGCTGGGGCTTTCAGTTAAATCACACGCACCGCTGGTTGTATTTCCGGATGTGAATGTAAAGGAGTTGCTATTGGTGCTGCTTAGCTTGGCAAGCCACTGCAGCCGTGCGCGCTGCAACGCCAGGCGTTCAATGCAACCGCGATTTGCCGCCTCTGGTCTGCGATGGGCTAGCGACAGAGGTAAGCAGGGGAGGCGTGAAGACATTCCGCCATGAACCGCCATTTTCGTGCTGGTGAACTGGCTCGTGGAATCATAAACGGCATGTACGGCTTTACCTGTAAAGTCGGCTTGATGGGCCCTATCTCCATGGCGCTGGCCGACATTTTGGATTGGGCAATAATTAATGCCCGTGAGATTCAGAAAGAAGGCCAAAACCACCATTGTTGCCACAAGCAATTCCCAGGATTCAACGAGCATCCGCACTCTTTTTCCGTTCATGACCACCGTACAGGTGTGTCTTGCACAGCTATTGCGGCCGCTTTGTCCGAAGCATCGGTTCCCTGCAACGCACTTGAGCGCATGAAGTTGTTGGTGATGTCCCTGATGCACAGTTGCTCCATACCTGTTACCCGGATCATGTTCTGCACCGAGTATCGTGAGGCTCGTTGTGGCATATCGGTGTCCATTCCGATAAAGCGAAAATAGCAATTTCTCGCGGAACAGCATCGCATCCATACGAGCCGCGCCTGAGT
>JAKAZF010000122.1 GCA_021826605.1 Planctomycetota bacterium
AGTTCCACCAATGTGAACCCCGGGCGGCGTTTGATGCCGTGTCGATCGAAGAATCTTTTCTTTGCGGTCATACGATAACCTCCTGTAAACACTCAACGAGGCCTGATAAGCCCACATTTCCGCAAGCCAAGGATATTTGTAACCAACGCGCCTTCCGGCAGACCCTGCCACTATTGAGCAACTTGTAAAGACTTTCGGCAGACGGCCTACCACATGCATACTTTCGTGAGTGTAGTAGGTGAAGGCGGCGTCCGCTACGATTAAATTAAATCACGCATTGTAACAAATTGCGTCAACGCTTTAGACGCCCGCACCCATAGCAGTGCGACAGGACGATTTCTCCCAATGGCAGGCAGATAAAGCAACCCATTCCCGTGGTTATCTGCCCCTGAATTGCATACGGAAACTAGATGGCAAATAAATAAAATACCGCGTAGTGCGCGGCACTAATCATGAATTGGGTTCCGGCGGCGAAATTCGCCCGGAGTCATGCACCGATGACGACGAAAAAAGGCGGTCAGTTGCTGTTCGGACGCCACCCCAACGGTTTGGGCGATACGAATCAACGGATATTTCGTACCCAGAAGAAGTTTCTCTATTTGTTCGAGACGTGCCTTGGCGATTTCATCGTGCGGCGTGGAACTTAGATGGTGGCGAAACTTCCTCTCCAACGTGCTGCGCGACGCCAGAAGACCGGATTTGGCCAGATGATCCAGAATGTGTTCAGTCGTGATGCCTACGCCCGCACGGTCGCGGATAAATTGCAGCGCTTGAACCACCATGGGGTCGTCCAGCGCGATGATGTTGGTGCTGGCGCGGGCCACCACCCATTTTGGCGGACTGTAGATTGTCTGACCGGGAACATGGTGCCCGGCGAGGATTTCAGCCAGCAATTCCGCGGCCCGAAAACCCATGGCGTCGGTTGAGGGGTCCACACTGGTTAATGGGGGGACAGAAAGCTCGCATAAAATCTCGTCATTATCAACCCCCAGCACGGCAATTTCGTTGGGAACATGCAGGTTCAATCGCTGGCAATGAGAAAGTAAAATGCGTCCGAAATAATCATTACACGCCATGATACCAATGGGTTTGGGCAGCTTGAGCAGCCATTCATTCAGGCGGGAATCTTCCCAGAATACATCTCCACGCCGCTTGTATTTGGGTACGCCAAAATCCCACTTCTCCTCGCCGAACACCTCGATGGGACATTGGTGCTGACTTAGATATTCGCGAAAACCAGCCAGACGCAAATTGGAAAACACCGCCTTAGCAGAGCCAAAATAGGCAAATTGATTAAGTTGCCGCTCCATAAAATGGCGCGCCGCCATCTGGCCTATCATACGGTGGTCACTTAGTATCTCGGGCACGCTTTCTGGACGCTGATTCACTTCGCCAAGGCTGACAATCGGCACATTAAGCCGCACCAATGACGTCAACTGCCCCCCATCGCGCAAACGGGCAATCACGCCATCGCAGGCACCGCGTACCATCCACGGTGGCAGTCGGTCTATGCCTTTGCGCTCTTCATAGATGACCCGCCAGCCGATATGGGTCTGCACATAGCGGGCAATGCCGCTTAACAACCCACGTCCGTAGCTGCCAAGCGTGTCGATAATAAGCGCAACGTTGTGCAACGCGGCTCTCCGATGAGAAATCACAAAGAAAAGCGGCAGACCTTATTTTTCCAATACTTTCAGGGCCCCGCACGATAAAGCCGATGAGTAAAAATATATCGCTCCACATCCGGTTGCACCAGACCGGCAATAGATTGCCCATTGGCAACGCGCCGACGAATATCCGTCGATGATACGGTAATGGCGGGGGCGGCGAGTATGGCCGCACGGAAGATTTGCAGAGACTGCCCGGGCCAATGCGGTGCCAATTCCCGCCAGAATTCTGAATCATCCACCGAAGATATGCGGGGCATAACAAGCAGCCGCACTGCTTTGAGAACGTCCGCCGCGCGATACCATCGATGCAATGCCCGCAGTTGGTCCATGCCGATCAGCAGTGCGAGATGATCATCCGGATAGGCAGCACGCAATATCTGGATCGAATCGAAAGTGTACACAGCATGGGCGGCACGAATTTCCAATTCTGATATCTCTACCTCAGGCATACCGGCAAAGGCCAGTTTCAGCATGGCCAAACGATGACGGGCATCGGCGGATGGATGGTGCGCCTTGTGCGGCGACTGATACTCGGGAAGAACAATCGCTGCTACGGCCTGCACCGAGGCAATTGCGGCGCTAAGCATGGCCGTGTGTCCCACATGGACAGGATCAAAACTGCCGCCAAATATGACCCGTATTTTCTTCCCTGGTAGCGGGGTTGCAGGCAGATTTGATTCGCTGGGCATAGGCATCTAAACTTCCACGGCGTTGAAGGTATCACCCAGCCGACGGATCGGCAACTGCGGAGCACGAAGCATATGCGGATATACACTAAACAGGGCGACGAGGGAAAAACATCGTTGTTCAACGGTAAACGGGTGGATAAGTGCGATTTGCGGCTTGAAACATATGGCACGCTGGATGAACTTAACAGCCATTTGGGAGTGGCGATGGCGCACTGCACCTTCCCCGCTATGACGGAAATGCTTGAGAAGTTGCAGCATGAATTGTTTGACGCCGGATCGGATCTCGCGACACCGTTGGATTCCGTCAACCGTGCCAAAGTGCGCCGGATTGATGTCGCTGACTACACACGCCTGGAGAAGTGGATTGACGAGGTAACGGCAAAACTGCCCCCATTGAAAAATTTCGTTCTACCCGGCGGCACGCAGCTCTCCGGTCAACTGCACATATGCCGCACCGTGTGTCGCCGCGCAGAGCGGCATCTGGTCGCTTTGCAGCGACATGAGGACGTGGGGCCGGCCATTTTAATTTACTTGAATCGACTCAGTGATTTACTCTTCACATTGGCACGGTGGGCGAATGTCATGGCGGGTGTCGATGAGGTGTTTTGGATGAAAAAAATCGAAGGGGATGCGGGAGGCGGTAAATAACGCCCGGCGATATCGCAGAATCATGCAATCGAGGCTAAGATAACGACGTTGTCAGGCTGGTAGGCTAGGAGTAAACCCAATGACATTGAATTCTAATTTTGCCGCCCGTTCGGGAGGTGATCCGCGTACGCTGGGAAGTGGACTGGTGCCGATAGTGGTTGAAAAAAGCGGCCGCGGCGAGCGCTCATATGATATTTTTTCCCGACTGCTGAAGGATCGGGTTATATTTCTTGCCGGACCGATTGATGATGACACAGCGAATTTAATCATCGCCCAATTGCTGTTTTTATCCAACGAGGACGCCAAGGCGGATATTAACTTTTACATTAACAGCCCGGGCGGATCTGTCACGGCCGGATTGGCCATCTACGACACCATGCAATTTCTGCGTTGCGATGTGTCAACCACATGCGTAGGCTTGGCAGCAAGCATGGGTGCCTGGCTGCTGGCGGCGGGCAAAAAAGGGAAACGTTATTGCCTGCCCAACAGCCGCGTCATGCTGCACCAGCCATTGATCTCCGGCGTGATGCAGGGTACCGCCACCGATTTGTCCATTGAGGCGAAGGAGATTATGCGTTTGCGGACACGCATGTATGAGATTATGGCTGAACACACGGGCCAGGCCATGGAAAAGGTGCACAAAGATTGCGACCGCAACTTGTGGCTGGAAGCCGAAGAGGCAATCGCCTACGGCGTGGTTGATCGGACACTCAAGCAGATTGGCGAACCTATTAAAACTAGTGGTAGCGATATGGCCCCTCCGGGTGGGGAAACGGAATCGGCCGATCAGTAATTGAATAAACCAGTCAGGGGCGGATTACCGCGAATGAACATTCGAGACTTAAATCGCAATGGGGTGCTCGCAGCAAGTAAAATAATCGGTGGGACCATGCTTCTGTCGGTTGCGGTGCTGATGGGCGGCTGTGCGAACTATGCGAAAAATGCACCGCTCTATTCTCAAAATGTATCACTCACCAACGCCAACACGCATCTGAAAGATGAGTTGGCCAGTGCAAAAATGCAGGTTGCCAATATAAAAGCGGAATTGGCCGCCAAAACGCCCCGCGTAGCCACATTGCCGGCGCAGCGGTTGGCCGAGCTTTTCACCGTGTCGGCCGTGCGTATTTCCTCCGATACTCGCACCGCCCATCTGGATAACAGCCCAACGCGCAATGGCTTTCGCGTATTTGTGAAAACGCTTATGACTGGCGGGATGATATTGCCGGCGACCGGGCAATTTACCATTCAGGCTTTTGATCTATCAGACGGTGTCAAGCATCCGCTTATAGGCCGATGGACATTCACGCCTGCGGAATCAAAAAAAGACTGGTATGGGCTTTTTGGTCTCGATGAGTTTGGTTTCAATTGTCCCTGGAAGAGGCCCCCACAGCACGCTCTGATTACCTTCCGGGTGAAATTCACTGATGCGTTGACCGGCCGAAGTTTTACCGCGCAGCGGGCGTTGCAGGTGAACATTCGTAATGCGGGCCGGTAACGGCATTGCTGCGGATGGAAATGACCCGACATGGGTGCAGGATGAGAGCTTTTTAGTGAGGTGTGACAACAATGGCAAGCAATGCAGCCGTGCGGATTGAACATGATTCCCTGGGAGATTTGCCCGTTCCGGTTGACGCGTATTACGGCGTGCAGACACTGCGGGCCATGCATAACTTTCCCATTTCAGGTCGCGGCATGCCGGCCGTTTTTATTCGCTCGCATGCATTATTGAAAAAATGCTGTGCCGAGGTGAATATGGAACTCGGCCTTCTCGATAAACGGCTGGGCGACACCATTTGCAAGGCCGTCCAGGAGATACTGGAAGGCAAGTTGGCCGATCAATTTCCGGTGGATGTGTATCAGACTGGTTCGGGCACCAGCACCAATATGAATCTTAATGAGGTTATAGCCAGCCGAGCCAATGAAATGCTGGGTGGTCGGCGGGGCGACAAAAAACCGGTTCATCCCAATGACCATGTCAACATGGGGCAATCCAGTAACGATACAATACCTTCCAGTATACATATCGCGTGCATCTTTGAGATTCTGCGGATATTGGAGCCTGCACTTCAGGTTTTGCAATCGTCTTTGGCGGAAAAAAGCCGCCAGTTGTGGGATGTTATCAAAACAGGTCGAACTCACCTGCAAGATGCCACTCCGATCCGCCTGGGTCAGGAATTTTTAGGATATCGCGGTCAAATTGAGCGATCGACCAAACGGCTGGAATCGGCCCTCGCCGACCTGAGTGAATTGGCCATCGGCGGGACAGCGGTCGGAACGGGAATCAACGCCCATCCCCAGTTTGCGGCCAAGGTGTGTGAGAAATTATCGGCGGCCCTCGGATATAAAGTGCGTGAGACCACCAATCATTTTCAAGCCCAGTCGTCGGTGGATGGTTTAGTGATGACTTCGGGCGTACTGAAAACAATTGCCGTAAGTCTGACCAAAATTGCCAACGACATAAGGTGGATGAGCTGCGGGCCGCGCGCCGGCTTCGGCGAAATTGAAATACCTGCCGTGCAACCGGGCAGTTCGATCATGCCGGGTAAGGTAAATCCGGTGATCGCCGAAAGCCTCCTGATGGTATGCCAACGGGTTATTGGCAATGATGCCACCATCACCGCCGCCGGCAGCAGCGGAAATTTTGAACTTAATGTCGCCATGCCAGTGGCCGCCGCCGCCACGCTGGAAAGCATCGCATTGCTGGGGCATGGTATCAAAAATTTTGCGATTCAATGTGTGGATGGTATCAAAGCCACGTCGCGGGGGCCAGAACTGGTATCTGCCGGTTTGATGCTGGCCACGGCCTTGGCACCCGTCGTCGGTTATGAGGCCGCTGCCACCATTGCCAAAGAAGCGGCAGCGAGCGGTAAAACCATCGCCGAGATTGCGGCGCAGCAGACCAAACTTTCGTCGGAAGAACTTAAAAAACTGCTGGATCCGGTTAAAATGGTTGAACCTTCCGATACCATCATGCCGGTATCGGGATAAATTAATTATTTATTGTTTATGGTCTTGTGGTGCATCACCTTCGTGCCGGGTTGGACGATTGGTACGTGATTGAATCGACTGACGGATTTTGGCCCACGGAATGCGTTCCAAAATCATCGGGGCAGCGGTTTGCACCACCGGCGCAACGCGCCGCCAGATACTGCCAGCCCCACCCTTGTGCTCATCGGCGGTGTTTTGCTGTGATGGTGCAGCTTCAGATTTTGCCGCAGCCGATGGTTTTGAATGCCGGTTGGCGGCAATGGACGAGCGAAGGATATGCGACAGAAAAACCCAGATTTTTTTGGGTGACCCGGAAGCGAGCAAGCCCGCCGACAGCGCCGCGCCAACTGCGGCAAAAGGAAATCGCTGGACTAAATGGGTGATGGACAGGGCGGATTTGGTATGGTGAATCAGGCGGTCCACTCGGCCGTCGATATCAGCCAGACACTTATCGCGGCGTTGCTCGAGAGCCGTTATCTCATCATCAATTGACATGGGAATCTCCGGGAGATGATGGCTGGGTGTTTTTTTTCGCTCCGCCGCCAAATAATAATATTCCCGCACCGAGCAAAAAGTGCACTACCGCGTAAATGATGCATATCTGCCAGACCTGCAAAAACTTTTCAAGCACTCGGAAAATACCGACGTACAAAAATACCACGCCGAGCAGTAAGGCAATCACAGCAACGCCAACGAGGCACGCCCGAACCATGGCATCACGCGCGACTTTTGCACACCGCAGCGTAATTAACTGGACTTCAAGCTCAATAAGTTCTATCAGGTAGTGCAGGAGAGGCTTTGCGCCCGGTGGCGTACGCGCTTCCTGCGGGCCATCCGTCGTGGTGGCATCGCGACCATTAACTGAGCTTTCAGTAGTCAAAAAAACGTTCCCCTACGCACGGACACCCGGCGCTCAAAGACCATCATGGAATCACATTTGAGCATCCAAGGGCATCGCCGCTGGCGTACCATCATATGTTACAGCCACCACCCATCAACCGTCAGCGACTGCGACCGAGCAACACACCCAGCGCCAACCCCGCACCGGCAGCAATCGCAATGGCCTTGTAAGGATTTTTCCGCACGTATGTCAGGACCGCTGCCTGCGTGTTGTCCACCCGCTCATGGAGCACTTCCTGTTTGCCGTGGACCCATTCAGCGGCGCGGCCCTTCACATCGCCGGCGTAATCGGCGGCAACTTTGGTGGCCTCCGAAGCCAAATCCTTCAGGGCGTTTTTGGCGGCGATGTACTTGCCGCGCAATTCGGCCTCGGTCATCTGGTGATTTTCCGTCAGTTCAGGGGATGATGTATGTTCAGACATCGTGAAACTCCTTAAAAAAGTAGACTTACCCGTACAGGGCATCATCAATTTCTTCTATAACAATTTATGCACATTGGTGCGCTGAAATCAAGAAAAAAATTCAGGATTTTTAATTCGCCGCGCGGCCATCTTCGGCCTGGGAGCCTGTCCGAGTAATGGCAGAGCTGCGATGTGCCGGAAAT
>JAKAZF010000123.1 GCA_021826605.1 Planctomycetota bacterium
TGGTGGTTCTGGCGTGGCCGGTATTAAGTGTGACCGGCACGGAATTAACTTCGGAATTAAGTCCCATCAGTCAAGGTGCCGCCCAAGGTTTGAATAACGCCGCCAATGCCGTGGGCACGGTGGCAGGAACATGTCTGGCGGGCTGGCTGGTGCACATCGCCGGCTACACGTGCATTCCAATCATGGCCTTGGTGGGGTTAGCACTATCCATCGCAACGGATACATCGTTTCATCGCGCCAAGCCGGCAAGGGTCGCTACCAAGTGCGCTTGCTGACCGCGCGTGAATGTGCTCGACTGCAGGGTGCTCCGGACGATTTCAAAATTCCCGTGCCCTTGAATCAGGCCCTTTTCGGTTTCGGCGATGCGGTATGCGTTCCAGTCGTTGAGTGGATTACAAAATATTATCTGCGGCCCCTGCTCAATGCACGTGCTCCAAGGCCGGCGGAGGCAGCTGCTTGAATCCAACCGATATCATCACACCTCCTTATCGAAATGTCCACTGGGGAGCAGCAGCAATTCGTGTCAACGCTCGCTGATATTCTCAAACGGTACAACCGCCGCTTGGAGTCCGTGGAAACAGATATGTCCTTGAAAATAGAAATTCAATGAGCGGCAGGGGCAGGCTGAAATGCGGATGGTAACTGCGACTGGAGCGGAGCACGACACGGCACAAAAAAAAGCCGATCAGGATTTCTGATCGGCTTGAAGAGTTAATGTTTATTTGTCAGCAGGGCGTTATTACATGGTGCTGAACTTGTAAACCGTCCGTTGAAAGAATATCTGGCCGGGATTTAAAACCGTGGACGGGAAATGCGGCTGATTGGGTGAATCGGGATAGTGCTGGGTCTCCAGGGTGATTGCCCCATGGTATGGATAATGGCCGCCGATGCCTTTGATTTTTCCGTTCAGATAGTTGCTGGTGTAAACTTGAATTCCCGGTTGCGTGGTGTAGCAGTCCAGTACCCGTCCGGTTTTGGGTTCCTGGATTCTTGCGGCGAACGCAAGCTTGGTTTCATCCTGATTGTTCAGGCACCAGTTCACATCATAACCGTAGGGAACTTCATCAAAGGCGATGTTGGATGTTCCATGGTAAGCGGGTTTCAACCGCGTGGATAACTGCACGGGCTTGCGGAAGTCATAGGGGGTCCCGGCCACCGGTGCGATTTTTCCGGTTGGGATTAACAGGTTGTTGGTCGGCGTATAATGATCAGCATTAATGGTGACAACATGATCCAGAATGCGGGTGCCGGGCTTATTCAAATTGAAGTAGGCATGATTGCACATATTGATAACCGTTGGTGCATCCGCATTGGCGCGGAAGTGAACGTGCAATTCATTTTTTTCATTGAGTGTGTACGTGGCCGCGACTTCCAGATCGCCGGGGAATCCATTTTCCATCGCCGGGCTGAAAAGATTAAAGCGCACGCCCGGTGCACCGAGTTCCGTGACTTCCGTGGCCGTCCACACTTTCTGATCCCATGAATGCGGGCCGCCGTGGAGTGTGTTGGGATACGGGGTATCGTTAATCGGCAGGTGATAGGTTTTGCCGTTGAGGGTGAATTTGCCATTGGCGATGCGGTTGGCATAACGGCCGATGGTGGCACCGAAGTAGGGGTCCATGGCGTGGTGTGTGGCGTAAGACGCCAGATTATCAAAACCGAGGATCACATCACCCGGCGTGCCGTTGCGGTCTGCGGCTTGAATGCGCTGCAGACGGGCACCGTAGGTAATTAATTGCACAATCATTCCATTGGAATTGGTCAGCGTATACTGGTAGACCTTTTGGCCGTCGGGCAGCGTGCCGAAAAGTGCTTTGTACATGGCACTTTTCTTTGGCAGGCTGCTGACATCCGTTCCGGACATGCTCTTACAGCCGGTTACTGCCCAGGCTGCGGCGACGCCGGAGGCGGCCAGAAAGGTTCTGCGGGAGAGTTTCCGTACACTGTTGGGTTGCTGTGGCATCGGTTGATACCTCCGTATATGACACTAAACAAAAACCAATGCAGGGAAATATATGCCGTGGATTGAAATTCAGCAAGCCTGCAATAACTCGAACCACGATTTTCTGTTTGCTGCGATCGATTCGGCCATCTGCGGCAGGCGGGTTCCGGGGGGCGACGGTGCCGGGCGGTTCGGCCTCCGTGTGCCGCAACTGCGGCAGGCATTTACAGCGGGACTGGTTTTGTTATAATTCCTAACTCGATACGCGGGCGTAGCTCAGTGGTAGAGCGTCACGTTGCCAACGTGAATGTCGAGGGTTCAAATCCCTTCGCCCGCTTTTTCAAGCATTTACAATTGTTTTTCCCTGCGGCAGGGCGTTACCAGAGGACTATAAACTCACCGTCGCCGGGCGGGTTTGCCAAGCTTTTCAGCCGGCGGAAATGGGGTCCGAGGCTTAAGTGCAAAGATTTCATGTTCCCAATTGCCGTGCGGCAGCCAAAAATTGGTCATAATTTTGACGCATTTCACGCATGGAGTCGCCGGCGAATTTCTCCACCATGGAACGGGCGATCTCAAAAGCAATTACGTTTTCCACTACCACAGCGGCAGCGGGAACGGCGCAGACATCGCTGCGTTCATAATCCGCTTTGCCCGCTTGTTTGTTGTTGAGATCCACGCTGGGCATGGGCTTCTTCAACAGCGTACTGATCGGTTTCATGGCCGCCCGCACCACTATTGCTTGTCCATTGGTCATGCCGCCTTCCAGGCCGCCGGCGTTGTTGGTGGGGCGGTTGAACCCCAGTTTTGGCGTATCACGCAATGCCGGATCATACTCTATCGGATCATGCACTTCCGACCCGGGCAGTTCGGCGGCTTTAAAGCCCATGCCGATTTCCACACCCTTAATGGCTTGTATGCCCATAACTTCAGCGGCAATTCGGCTGTCGAGTTTCCAATCCCATTGAGCGCAGCTGCCCAAGCCTATCGGGCATCCAATCACACGGGTTTCAACGATTCCGCCCAAGGTATCGCCTTGAATTTTCGCAGTTTTGATTTGCTCAATCATGGCGGCTGAGGCGATGGCATCCGGGCAATATACTTCGCTAAGGGCCAGTTGCTGTCGCAAGTGGTCCAGGGGAGCATCCGCGGCGACGGTGGCTTTAGCGGGACCAATCTGCACCACAAACCCAATAACCTCAATGCCAAATTGCCGCAGCAGACAGCGGGCTATGGCACCTACGGCCACACGATTCGCGGTTTCGCGGGCACTGGCGCGCTCCAGGGTTTCCCGGCAATCAGTGGTAAGCCATTTGGTGGCGCCGGCCAGATCCGCGTGGCCGGGCCGCGGTTTGACTAATGCCGGTGCTTCATCAAGTCGGCTGTCTTTGTTGGGTATTTCCACCACTAACGGTGACCCAATGGTCTTACCTCGGCGAAATCCGGTGCGGAAATTGACCGCATCGGTTTCGATGCGTTGCCGGCCGCCCCGGCCATAGCCGCCCTGCCGACGGCGTAATTCGGCGTTGATAAATTCAATATCGAGATCCAATCCAGCCGGCAGGCCTTCAATAATGCTCACCAGAGCCGGACCGTGTGATTCACCCGCTGTACGATAAGTTAATGTTGCCATAGGTGGGGAATTGTAACGTTTGTCCGTCCGTGCGGCTAATGGTTTTGAAATTTGCGCCGGGCGATTATTTTCTGTACAACCACAACGGGATTGAACTGCGGATACCGCGGATAACGCGGATACGATGAGATTGGTTTAGGGTCGTTGTGATATTGGCGGCGGAAAAAAGGGGTTTTAAGAGTGGGGAAATGTGGAGGAAGAGGAAAAAATATTTTGGTAAGTAAAAAATTATCTAGCACCTACTAATGGGGTCCTATGAAGGGTTTCTTCTATATATTGTGTTCCACGAATTTTTGTTTTTCATTTTATCCCATATTTTCCCTCAATGTGGAGCAAAAAGTATTGACTTTCCCACAAGTTTTTGTATCCTGTGAACCGATGAAGAGAACAGCAGAATTTCACTGTGTTTGAAGGTTGGAAGCTTGGATGTATCTGGTTGGGTCATACGAGCACGTGATCGACGCCAAGAATCGCTTGGCAATTCCTTCCGCACATCGGCAGGAAGTGCCGGAATCCCCATCGGGAAAAAAGCGGTTCTATGCTCGACCGGTGCAAATGGCCGAACCAAATGGTGAAAAGCGACGATTTGTTGAACTGATTCCGGAACCGGTTTTTTTATCCCTCGCGGAGAAGGAAAAAAAAGAGGATAGCCTGGAGATGGCCGTTGAAGAACAGGATCGTCAGTTAAGCCTGTTTGCAGGCGTCAAGATTCTGGAAATTGATGAACAGGGCCGCGTTGTGATGCCGGATGATTTTCTGGATCGCCCCGAAAAAAAGGCCAGCCGATTCGCGATCAATATTCTGGGAAGAGATGTAATACTTGCGGGGGTTGGTTCCCGCATACAGGTTTGGAATGCTGAAGAATATCATCGCCGTTTTGATGGAGCCGGCAGAGTCCGGGCGGTGTAAAAAATACAATCAGGAGCGCATCGCGCAGCCAGGGACGGCCGCGAAGATAAAGCTCCCCACGCAAGGATGCGTGCGTATCTAAGGCTTCTGCTGTCGCAGGGACGTGACAAAAAAAAGAAGCTGACACAGGGCGAATAGCGGTACAGGCACTTCATGGAAGAAATGCCTGTACCGCCGCCCCGAAACAATGGCCAAGTGCTGACTGAACAGGACGTTCAGTTTCCGCTCGCCACGAACTCAAAGGACTGAGGCTTTGGCGCCGCTGGTCTTCACGGATGAACATGATCGAGCCATGGAAGGCATGGCGGGGACACGTACCGGCCAGTCGTGTCCCTGTCTTTTTTTGAATTTTTACGCCGGGGCATGGCCGTTCCACGTCCCGGCTGCAAGGTTATCGGCTTTGGGTCTGCGGCGTAAGCCGTTGCTGCACATGGATACGGCCCAGCATGGTCATGAACCGGTTCTGCTTCATGAAGCAATGGAATTGCTGTCGGCGCAAAGCGGTGAAACAGTTCTTGATTGCACAACCGGACGAGCGGGGCACGCGTCGGCCCTGGCGGAGAAGATTGGAAAAGCCGGTACATTAGTATGTCTGGATATGGATCCAGGCAATCTGGACTTCGCGAGACAACGGCTAAAAAATGCGGCCCCGACGTGCCGATTCTTTCAGGCAAATTTCGCTCAATTGGTTGATGTGCTGGACGCTGCCAATATTCCTGCGGTGGATGTGATTCTGGCGGATCTGGGAGTATCGACCAATCAGATGTTATCGGATCAGTATGGCCTGAGTTTTACAATTGACGGCCCGCTGGATATGCGGCTTGATCCGCAGTTGGCTCACACGGCAGCTGACTTGGTCAATGGTTTGCCCGAAAAGCAACTTGCGGATCTGATATTTAACAATGCTCAGGACCGCCTGTCACGGCGCATTGCCCGCGGTATTGTTCAGGCGCGGCAAGTAAAAAAAATTGCGACAACCGCCCAACTGGCGGGCATTGTGAGATCGGCTGTGCCCTATGCACGTTTTGGTCAAATTGATCCCGCGACACGCACGTTTCAGGCCCTGCGCATGGAAGTGAATCATGAAATGGAAAATCTTTCCGAACTGTTAAAGGTGGCTCCGGGCCGACTGAAGCCCGGCGGACGGATCGGAATCATCAGCTTTCATTCCGGAGAGGACAGAGTGGTCAAGCAGATCTTCAGGCAATGGGCCGCCGAGAACAGGTGCGAGGTATTAACCTCGAAGCCCATGGTGCCGACAGAATTTGAAATGGCGTCCAATCCACGGAGCCGAAGCGCTAAAATGCGGGTTGCTCGAATGCGGATGGATGCGTAGCAGCATGGGTGATGGGCGTAACCTGCTGCGGTCAACACTATATCAGGGAGCTAAACCACCATGAACAAAGAGACAAAAATCGGACTGGTAACCGGCGTGACGTTGATCGTGCTTATCGGAGCAATGTTGTCAAGCTATTTAAGCGGTCCCCGTAACAGCATCGGCGATTTGGCCGTAGCCGGGCAAGGCTGGAGTTTACGCAACCAAATCAGTAACCCGGTGGGAATTGCCCAGGTACCCCTTCCGCAAACTGCCCAAGTGCAGCCAGCTCCATCGGCACCGACCGCGCCGGTGCCACCAGCAAGTGCGCCATCGTCTGTGGCAGTTTCCACACCGTATAATCAGGTGACGCAATTGCCCTATGGTGCAGCACGCGCTCCTGCGGTATCGGCTGAATCTTTAACGCCGGCCGCCGCGGTTATTACGTCGCGGGCTGAACCAGTGGTGGTAACCCAACAACCCGTTTCAATCGCGGTAACGACTGCGGGCAACGCATCGGGCAGGGCGCAGACAGCCGCCTATACGGTGCGGCCCGGCGATACGCTGGGCAAAATTGCCTGGCATTTTTATCACGATAGCGGCCCGGTGGCCGTGCGACGAATCGTCCATGCCAATGCTTCCAAATTGGGCAGCGCCCGGGCCACCATCCGTGTGGGCGAAACACTTACTATTCCTGCCGCTCAACAAGCCGGAACATCGTCCGTACAATTGCTGACTATGGCGGCTCAAAGTACGGGTAGTACTTCCGCGACCCACTACTCCCCGCCCCGGAATTCACAGGCGTCTCATCGATCCGGCGGCCATAGCTATCGCGTTGAAGGCGGCGATACGCTATGGGGAATCGCCCGGAAAACCATGGGTGCCGGAACGGATGCCAATGTTCACCGCATCATGTTACTGAACCATATTCGCAACGGCCGCAGCCTCGCTGTGGGACAGGTGCTGAAGATCCCCTCCTAATCGCCAATCGCGACGGGCCGGCGCGTATCGTACCACCCAACCACATTTCGCGATCAACTCAACGCTTCCGCATTGAGCTAACGCCCTCATTCGGGGTGCAGTGCGAAACCGTTGTGTTACTGCGGGGCACCTGCGCCCCCTTGGCCGGCTTGCATGGACTGCATTTCCATCATCATGGCAAGTGGAATCAGAGCGTGAATACGTGTGGAGAGTTGCTCCAGATTCTTCATGGGCATGCGCCATTGCCCGGTTAAGGTGTTGTGGTGTGCTGTCAGGCTCATGGACATCGGCTCGGTAGCGGGCAGTTTCATCAACGGGCTGTTCATATTGGCCATGGCTTCGAGGCGCTGCGTTATGGCTGCAATAATCGGCGAAAGATCCATATACACCACAACCGAGGAACCTGCGAGGATATGGCTCTGGGCCGCTGCAAGGGTGGAATTGGAACCCAGGGGGTCCGCGTTGGCTGCGGCGGCTTTTACTGTTTCGGCAAGGAGTTTATCGCTACCGTTAGCGCCTAAAATCACCTGCTTATTATTGCTGCCTATGAGATATGTTTGGGTTTTGACTCCCATTATTTTCTGCTGCATTTTCAAGGCGCTGCGGACAGCATCGCTCTGGGCTGTGCCGGCCGTAGGCATTACCATGGATTGTTTGACGACGGTGAATGGTATGGAAGCAATAGTAACTTTCTTTTGTGCG
>JAKAZF010000124.1 GCA_021826605.1 Planctomycetota bacterium
GAACGCGTTGCGGATTATGTGGCCATGATGCAGAAAGGCCAAATCATTTACTTCGGTTCACTGGAAGACCTTAAAGACCGCACCCACTTGAGTCTGGAAGACGCGTTCCTGCAAATGCAACAGGGGGCGGCCAATGCCTAATCGCTATACCGAAGTGTTGATGACATACGTGCGCCGTCCATTTTCGTCGTGGCGGGCGGCGCTCTGGATCGCATTGATCCTCTGGGCCGTATTTTCTGACGGCTTCGGTCATCCGGGGCATATCGGCACCGGATCTGTTACAAGCGGCGGCGTATATTTAGGCCTGTGGCTTTGGTTGCACTTCCGCGAACAGATGGTCCAACCGCGCCGCGCAGTAACGCCCCACTGCGTCTCGACAAATATCGCAGTCTTCGTTGCGCTGGGACTACTGACGGTATCAGGGCCTCCGCTCTTAATGCTGACATTGAACCACGGCCTCCGTGCGGGTTTATTTTTGGCGTTGGCCCTCTATATTTTCGGCCTGGTTGGATGGGCTGTGGCTGCCAATACCTTGCCGGTGATGGTCGTTTGCCTTGTCGCGTTTTTCGGCCCACTGAAATATCTGGGGCTGTTGTGGGGCACTTCTGACGCAGTGCCTTGGGCGGCGTCTCCATGCCTTCTTCTTTCTGGGGTGGCTGCTGGAAGCTGGGCAATATGGAAGCTAAGCCATATCACTGAAGGCCCGCGTGGTTATGGCCAAAATATGTGCCGCACGGCCGACGGATCTTACAATCTTGGATCATTTGGTCGCGCCACTGGCCGCTTTTTCGGACAACTTTTCGGCCCATCCACAAACACCCCTCAGATGGACGGACAAAACGACGCGGCCCAAATCACCTACGGGATACCGATGGCTTTGGATGGAACGCTGAGGGACACGCTGCGGCGCTGGCGACATACGTATGTGCTGGGGCCATACCTCTTCGCGGCCGCCCTTGTATTAATTTATGTGGCATTACACTTCGTACACGGGCGGCTCCACTCCCCTGCGGACATGTTCCAAGACGTTCATATAATCGTATTGTGGGGCGTCGTATTACCGTGGATGGCTTCACGCCGCTGGCAGTCGGATTGGCCATGCATAGCCGTAGAATCTCTTCGTCCGGAAAGCCGGGCACAATTTGCCAGGGGAATACTTCTAACCGTGGCCTTCCAAATTCTTCTGGCGTGGCTCATATTCGCTGCCGGTGTGTGGCTGGCGGTTGTAGTGGTAGACCACAGTTTGAAAGGCACGGAAACCCTGGATTTATATCTGTTGGCAACCGGTATGATGCTGCCGCTGGCATCTGCGATTGTGTGCCGGGTCCTTTCCCACGGATCACAGGCAGCACTCTCCTGGGCCGCGGTGGGTTTCGTGACCGTGGGAATGAGCATTACCCTCTCATTTTGCGGGGCTTTTCAGGCGGTCAGCATCGCGGCCGTCCTTATGGTGGCAGGCCTGATTCTTATCCCCTTCGTTTACCGCCACTGGCTGAACATGGAAATGGGGTGACAAATGTAATATGAAATTCCAACCGCTCTTTCACTGCCCTATTCATACTGGCTATCCTTGTAAATAATGTGGGCCGCAGCAGGAAACATTTCTATCAAAACCGTAAACTACCGCAGCAGAACGTGCCGAAACACGCCTGCCCGGTTATGATGCGTTTTGAGGTGTTATTATGAGCGAATCAGACCGGCGCTCCAACTTGGGAACTGTGCCGCGAATTGAATACCTGCGTATCAAAAATTATCGCGCCATCCGTGATCTTGAACTTAAAAACCTATCCCCGCTTACCGTATTTCTTGGCCCAAACGGCAGCGGAAAATCGACCATATTTGACGTCTTCGCATTCCTCTCCGAATGTTTTTCCGTCGGCCTGCGCAAGGCTTGGGACAAGCGCGGGCGATTTAAGGAATTACGCACCCGTGGTTCTGACGGTCCCATTGAAGTTGAAATCAAATACCGTGAGGCCCCCGGCGCAACACCGATTACCTATCACCTTGCCGTCGCGGAAGATGGTAAAGGCCCTTTTATACAGGAGGAATGGCTTCAATGGCGGCGCGGCCGCCAGTTTGGTGCACCATTCAAATTCCTGGATTTCAAGGAGGGGGCGGGGCGTGTCATTACCGGCGACACGCCCGACGACCAGGACCAGCGCATCGACGAAACGCTTGACTCACGCGAGATGCTCGCGGTCAACACCTTAGGCCAGTTCGCCAAGCATCCACGCGTCAGTGCACTGCGCCGCTTCATTTCCGGTTGGTACCTTTCCTATCTCACGGCCGATAGCGCCCGCGGCGTACCGGAAGCCGGCCCGCAGGAAAGGCTTTCCGACACGGGCGATAATCTGGCCAATGTGGTGCAATATCTGAAGGAACAGCATCCTCAACAGCTCGCCGATATTCTGACAATTCTGGCCAAACGAATTCCACGCCTGGAGCGCGTAGACGCCGACCTCATGGCCGACGGACGCCTGCTGCTGCAAATCAAGGATGCGCCGTTTGAGAGACCGGTATTGGCCAAGTTCGCATCTGACGGCACGTTAAAAATGCTGGCCTATCTTACCGTGCTATACGACCCGTCTCCACCGCAGTTGATCGGGATTGAGGAACCGGAGAATCAATTACACCCCCGGCTTCTGCCGGAACTTGCGGAGGAATGCCGCAGTGCTGCAGCGCATGGTCAACTCATGGTTACCACGCACTCCCCCTTCTTCGTTAATGCACTGCGTGCCGAAGAGGTCTGGGTGCTGTACCGCAATGAAAAGGGCTACACAGAAGGCCGCCGCGCCGCCGATATGAAGGGAATTCCAGAATTCATGGCCGCCGGTGCAAAACTTGGCCAGCTCTGGATGGAAGGCTTTTATGAGGTCGGCGATCCATTGACAGCCAGCGGCGGCTCCCGCGTACTTTCCGCGCAGGGGAAAACCACGCGCGGGGAGGCGTGAATGCACGTTGAGTTTCTGGTGGAAGAGGAATCCTGTGCCGAATTCCTCACAATTCTGGCACCCAAACTGCTTCGCCCTGATGATACCTTCCGCACGCATCCGTTCGCGGGAAAGCCCGACTTGCTTAATTCACTGCCGGCGCGGCTTCGTGGCTACGCCGCGTGGCTGCCCAATGATTGGCGCATCGTGGTGCTGGTGGATCGTGATCAAGAGGACTGTCGCGCACTCAAAGGTAAGATGGAATATTCCGCCCGGGCCGCCGGATTAAATACCCGGTCCGGATCGTCTGATAAAAGCCGCTTTAACGTCATTAACCGTATCGCGGTGGAGGAGTTGGAATCTTGGTTTTTCGGCGATGTTACGGCGCTGGCCAGTGCGTACCCGCGCATCCCCCGAACGCTGGGGGAAAAACGGAAATACCGGGATTCGGACGCAATCACGGGTGGAACGTGGGAGACTCTGGAGCGAGTCTTGCAGTCGGCCGGATATTACCCGGCGGGGATGCCAAAAATTGAAGTTGCCCGCAATGTTTCCCATCACATGCTTCCGGATCGCAATCGGTCCCTTTCTTTCAAGACCTTCAGAGATGCGATCAGACAAATGCAACTATAACTGGAACCTGGAGCCCGTAATCTGCTGTGTTCCACCGTCGGCAAATTCAGCGGCTAAGGGAGTGACGGGAAATCGGATTTGGGGTACAGCTATTTCGGCCCGTTCCCAAAACTTCATCCACAATTAGTTTTGCAGCCAGTTTTTTGTTTGCGCGTGTGTCAGCACTTCGCGCTGGTTGTATATTTTTTTCAGCAGGCCGGGGTTCTCATAGTGCGGGCGCACCCGGCCGCTCCAACTGACTTCATAATCCCAATACACACCAAAATGAAACGCTTTTTTCGCATTCACCACGCCGCCAAATTCGCTCATGGCGATCAGTTTATTGGGATAGTGCCTGCGGCAAGTTTGCCACAGGTTGCTTAGCGGATCATTCGTATCGGTCGGATACTGATCCACGCCGACAATATCAACATATTTGTTCCCGGGATACCACGTCGCGGTGCCGGCGGTCGTATATACCCATATCAAGTTATGGAGATGAAAGTGATGCGTAAAACGATGATACATCAGCCGCCAAAGCTGCTTAAAGGGTCCCGGCCCGTGCGCTCCCCACCAGAACCAGCCGCCGGATGCTTCATGCAAAGGCCGCCAGAGGATGGGAATTCCGGCCCGACTAAATTTCTCAAGCTGTTTGGCAATCGCATCCATATTGCTGATCATAAGATGATAGTTTTTGCTGTGTGGATGAGCCAGCACTTTGGCAAGATTAAACTTGGTGGATTTGGTGTAAAAACCGGACCACCAATGGGATTGGACGGTTTTCCCCTGGGCATTGACATAACTGTGATCAATGAGTTCAGCCGGGGCATTCCAGTGCCATGAGACCGTCAGGATATACCCGTCGCGTGCGTCTCTGATCAGCTTCTGCACCTCATGATGCGGATTTGAGCCGTGCTCCAGGCGCGTCGGCGAGTAGTCAATGAGATCGCCTCCGATAATAGACGGAGAGTGGCCCGATACCTGATGCACATAATTGGCATCGCTCCGGGTGTATACACCAGTCAACATTCGGCGGCCATATACCTCAACCAGATGGCTCATCAGAGATCGAGCCTGCGGTGTGGCCTGTGGATCACTTAAGCGGGCACTTGGCCGCATCGGCGGCGGCGGAGATTGCGCGGGAATAAACGTGAGGGAATCGATGCTGAAATATCCCCATCCTCGGCCAATGGAAACGACATTTTTGCCCGTCTTAAGTTCCACCAGGCCGGCGTCAAAATTGGAAAAATGATTCGGTGACGTTGGAAACATGCTGGAGTATTGACTGCCATTGATCGCCATGACAAAGCCTTTGGGGCCGGGGGAGCTGTAGCGAATCATCGCGTCATAAAGCCCGGGTGCGGGAATGTGAAATGTCATGATCAGCCGATTAGCCGATTTGGTAAATCCCGTAACGTAGGCGTCACCGGCGAAGCCGGGAATGGCTTTGGCCAGCGTTAAGCCTTTCAGCTTTCCATGCTCCGCAAGCTGAGAAACAACCGGTCCGCCGGCCTGCACCGGAGATAACATAAGTGTCAACAGCAGCAACGCCGGAGCAATGGAAATCCAGCGCGTTAAGGTGCGGCCATAGGCGGGCGCAACCCCTCGCTTCTGACAATGGGAGATCGGACAAATACCTATGACCATTCGTTGAAATATCTGCATGTTTCGTTTCTCTTCATAAATGCCCCCGACAACCAATTGGCCGTCCGCCAATTACCGGGACAGAATCCAAAACATTACCATGCGACACGATTGCCGCAAGGATGCAGAGCGCAAAAATATTTATCATTAACGCAAATAAGCACCCGAATGGGATTATTCATCGCCGGAAGGGCCATACATACCCGGAACGGGAATGTCATTCAGGCGCAGATAAACACACAGGTGTGCGCGGTGATGAATAATGTGGTTGACGACAAAACTGCGAATCACCACCTTGCGGGGCATGGCCATCATGGTGGTACCCGCTTTAAGCAGCGTCCACATTTCATTGATCCGCTGATCGTCAACAGTCGCCAAGGCCTTCCGGGCCGCAGTGACGTTACGATCAAACTGATCCAGAATTTCCCTCCGGCCGGCAAGGGCCGGGACCTGATAGGGTTGCCCGCCGACTGGAGCAATATCCAAAGAGGGCATTGTTATTACTGCTACAATCCAGTTGACCATATCCACCACATGATTGGCATTCCAACCAATCGTGTGTGATTTGCTATGAGGCTTCCAATCCAGCTTGTTATCAGGAAGGCGTTCCAGCACTTTGCGCGTGTTGGCCATTTCCTGATCAAATTCCGGCAGAAGAGATTCGGCGTATGACATGAGAGAGTCTCCTTAAAGATGAAACAACTAAAACCGAAAACGATAGCTAAAAGTCCACGAAAAAAAAGAGCTGCACTTACTTGGCGTTCAAGCCACGGCTCATACTCGCCGCCTCCATATCTGCGTCGAGCCGATCCAGACACTGCGTCCATCCGACGCTGTATCCTACCTTTACAGCCGCCTCACGATCAAGTTCCGAATTAAACCGGGTAAGAATCGTGAGTTGTGTCCCGCCCCGTTTTTCCGTAAACGTAACGGTCACGACCGCGTGGGGTGGTACGCCGCTGCCACAGGGATGGCCACACTCTCCGGCACCCGCCAGGATGATCCTTTCCGGCGGCGTGATGTCCTGGTATGTCCCCTTGCACGGATACGGCTTGCCGTCCGGCCCACGGAGGTTGAGGGAAAACTCGCCGCCGGGCCGGACGTCCATTTTGCAGTCGCCAGCGGTAAAACCAACCGGTCCCCACCATTTTGCCAGGTGATGGGGATCCGTCCAAGCTTTCCAAACCAGTTCGCGCGGGGCATTGAAACTGCGCGTTACGATTAGTTCCCGTTGCGCGGGCGATATTGCATTTTCCATTTTCCGCTCCTTTGGTCAGACATCGGGCGATCAAACTGCCGCGTTCACCATCCAGCATACGCCAAAGCGGTCGGTAACCATGCCAAAGCTGGGTGAAAAAAAGGTCTTTCCCAGCGGCATAAATACAGATCCGCCATCAGACAGAGCAGTGAAGAATTGCCTGGCCTGCGCAACATCACGAACGCTCAGCGACAGCATGATGCCATTGAATGTCGGGTTTCCGCGATTCCTGCCGTCCGACATGAAAATCACTGTTTCACCCACACTGAGGGAGGCATGGCATACTTTCTCCCCGCATTCGGGAGACGGTCCCCAAGCCTGTGAATTCGGATCAACGGGGACCTCCTTGGACCGCATCAGCATGGTCAGTTCCGCCCCCAGTGCAGAGCGATAAAACGCTATCGCCTCGTCACAGCGGCCTTCAAAATTGAGATGTGGTTGGATAAACACGATGTCTCCTTTTACGAGTTACTGAAAAATGTTAACCACAAAATCCTTACGACGGCCCACGCGCCGTCAGCTTGCGTAACGGCACCAGCGTCCGCAGTCGGGAATCGCGCAAATAAAGCCCCAGCCAAACCAACACGCCAACGGCCACCGGCAGGTAAAACGGCTGGCCGGCGCGGACGTGGCTCGCCGTTGCGCCGCCCAGGTAGCCGGTCAACAAGATGGCCCCCAGCACGGCAGTCCGAGGGAACAGATAAGTAATCACGCATGCGACTTCCACACATGCGATGGGTCGTGCAAGGGATGCGGAATATCCGAGTTCGGAAAAGGTCTTAAGCATCGGCGTGGGATTCACGAGCATGAACATTCCCCCGACACCCATCAGAAACACTGGCAACGCACTGATAACCCATCCCGCGCGAAAGGCAGTACGTGAGACACCGTTGATATTTTCAGGTGCTGGCATAGTGTGTTCTCCTTAAAATAGAACGTCCACCCGGATTCAGGGCTAC
>JAKAZF010000125.1 GCA_021826605.1 Planctomycetota bacterium
TGGACGCGGGATGGGCATCGGCGTCCATGAAGGCCAGAAAAACGTCCTGATCGGTGGTGATTTCTACCGCCGCCAATTGGTTATGAACCTTCTGACCGCGAGCCGCGGCAGTTCCGGCTACCACAAGGTCAATGCGGTGCCGCGTGTGGCTGGTTTCAGCGGCACGAATCAGATCGCATACCGGATCATCCGCCGACTGCACAGTAAAAATAACCCGATAATTCGGATAATCCTGCTTCAACAGGGCGGCAATATTCTCGCTGGTATTGGCATCTACCGATTTAATCGGCGCGATAACCGCCACCATGGGAAATTTATCCGCCAGCGGCTGACCTACCACACGCGGCATGCGCAAATTGAAAAATTGCGCCACCCGCGCCGCCCAGACGGCGATCAGCAAGGCCGTGCCCCACAGCAGCAACGCGAAGGCCATAAACCAATGTGCGAAAAACAGCTGGATCATCGCCCGGAATCATACCCGATTATTGAGCTAATTGTGCCTTCACCGCATCAACGATGATGGCCGATTCCGGCGTAATGGGTGATCGGAATCGGGCCACAATTTTGCCGTCACGCGCAATCAGGAATTTTTCAAAATTCCATTTCACAACTCCGGCAAACCGCGGGTCAGTCTTGCGGCCCGTAAGGTAATGATACAAGGGGCACTGGTGCGGACCTTTAACATCCACCTTGGAAAACATCGGAAATGTTACGCCGTAGTGGGCTGTACAGAAAATGCTGATTTGTTTATCCGTCCCCGGCTCCTGGTGGCCGAAGTCGTTGGACGGAAAGCCCAGAATCACAAAGCCCTTAGATTTAAAGCGTTTGTATAACGCTTCCAGCCCGGCGTATTGCGGCGTAAAACCGCACTTGCTGGCCGTGTTGACCATCAAAATCACTTTGCCTTGATACTGACTTAAATGAACTTTTCTTCCGCCCAGCGATGGCATGGTAAAGGATAGAACCGGTGCCACTGCGGAATTCATCGCTGCGGCCTGTGAGCGAGCCTGAATTCCCGCCATGGCCGCCGCCGTTAAAATCACTGCCGTTAATAGTGTGCTTAAATGTTTCACAGTGCATGTCCTCATTTTTATTCTCCAATCATAAATGCCAAATAATCTGCTGGTATGCCTACACCGGTTTGGGAAATCGATACTCCGCAATATGGTGATAGTGCTGGCCCGGGTGCAAAATAATCGAAGGAAAGTGCCCATGATGCACCGCGTTGGGAAAATGCTGCGTTTCCAGGCACAGTCCCCCGTGCTTCTGATACGCCCCCCCGATTCCGCTTACGCTGCCATCAAGAAAATTGCCGGTATAAAGCTGCACCCCCGGCTGTGTGGTCCACACTTCCATGGCCCGGCCGGTTGTTGCCTCCGTGAGCCGCGCGGCAAGATGCAGCGGATCATCCCCGGTTCGCAGGACAAAGTTATGGTCGTAGCCGCCGGGCACTTGAGCAATCCGTGAGCCGATGGCCGTGGGATGCGTAAAGTCCAGCGGGGTGTCGCGGACACTGGAGATTTCACCGGTGGGAATCAGCGTGTCATCCACCGGGGTGAAATGATCCGCATGAATAGTCAATTCATGATCCAGAATATCGCCGTTACCGGCACCGTGAAAATTAAAATAGGCATGATTGGTAAGATTTACCGGCGTTGGATAATCCGTGCGGGCTTCCATAATCAGGCGAATGGTATGATTATCAGGCATCAGGTAAACGGCTTTAAAATCGACCGTTCCGGGGTAACCTTCCTCCATATCCGGACTATGGTAGGTAAATTCCACCGCCGGCACGCCATTGACTTTGGTCTGCTGTGATTTCCACACCCTGCGGGCCAGCCCCACTTTGCCGCCATGCAGGCTGTGCGTGCCGTTGTTGGCATACAAGGCATACTCTTTTTTATTGAGCCGAAAGCGGGCGTTGGCAATGCGATTGGCTACGCGGCCCACCACGCAACCCAGCGATGGATGCTGTCCCAGGTACGGTCCCAGTTTGTCAAATCCCAGGGTAATATCCGCTGGATCACCCTTGCGGTCCGGCGTGTGCAATTCAGTGATCGTCGCCCCGTATGAGCAAATTTTAAGCGTTAATCCCGCCGGACTGCTCAGGGTGAATAGTTCCACCGGCTGCGCTTCTTTGGTATGACCAAATATTTCATGTGTTATGTTCATGCCAATAATTCTAACCCGCCGCGTCCGGCTTGGCTATCAAACGCAGTAACCCGCCCCCGGCAACATTTTCGCTCCCCGGTGACGCCCGGAAAAATTTCCGGTACTTGACCTATCGTCCCCTCACAAAGCCACCGGCTTTGCCGGTGGTGCGGCTCCCGATGGCTGCGCCAACTGGAGAATTATCGTGGTGCCGTTCCTGAATGCCGCTGCCCGCTTCTCACCGGGCCACAGTCTCCAGCCCTTCGACGGACAACGGCTTTTTACTGCCTCGAACAACTTTAACACCGACATCTTCCGGCCGACCATCGCGGACACGGAAGCTGCCGATCAGCTTGGTGCCGTCGGGCATCAGACAGATGAGCTTGGGCAAACGCGACGCGGAATCCATGGACCATGTGCCGACGCGGGTAGATTCATGCAACGCATGGTTTAGTAAACTTGGCGGCAGCCAGAGTCGATTAGGGAAATGATAAACTTTCAGTGTGCCATCCTGCGCGGCGGCAAAAAAATGCCGGGCGGAATAAAATCGCTGCTTAAGGGTGACCGCCCGCGCCAGGAAATTCGTTAACGCTTGCGTCTGCACACGGGCATAAAGTTCCGCGGTAGCATTGGGCGGCAGATTCATCCAGTATTTGACATACAATCGCTGAAATGCCAGGTCATTATCGCCAAACACCCGATCCCATGCCGTTTCCGCATCAAAGCCTTGCCGATATAGCCGCAGGTATTGCGTAAACGGGACGCCATAGCGTCCGTGGTTGGCATACGCGAGAAAATAAATCATCGACCAGGCTTCATCATAATTGGTGCCCATGAGGGCGTCATTCCATTTGCTGTAGCTCATTTCGCGCATGGCGTGAATGGTTTTGAATTTATTGTGCAGGATTTCATATTTGATCAGCGCTTCGCGATACGGCGGAATCCAGCCGGTGACAAAACTCGAACCGGTAAATAAGCCCTCGCCAAAAAACTCGGCCGTTCCCTCATTGGCCCATGCGGGAAGAAACCGATGAATAAAAGCGAACGTGAACTGGTGAAATCCCTCATGTTGAATAACATGCCAGATCTGATGATTTAACTCACCGCCGCCAATGGCCATCAGCCATTGGCCTTTGTATGAGTATTCAAATACGCCGGCGCTGCCCGGCATTCCGCCGTCCTTGTAATACTCATGGGAATTCTTGAAAATATAAAATGGCAGTTTCTGCGTCACGGCCCCGCCAAAAATGCCGTGCAGGCGCTGCTGGTACGCCTCGGCGACAAAATTCATCCGCAGCCAGATTTGCCGCAATTTTTTCAGACTCACATCCGTGTGAAAGGTATAAAAGCCCGGAGCGTTATACACTTTCAGATGCGTGGAGCCAAGATTATTTTTAGGATAGCTTTCAGCGCGTGAACCTGCCAATGCAATTCCTGCGGCTACAACGAATCCCATGACCCACGTGTAACAGCGTTGTATCTTCATTAATCCATCGTCCCTGTCAGGAGTCTTGCGCCGCGGCGGCGTTGAGTTTGGCTTCCAGAATTTCCCCAACCAGTTTGGGATCAGCCTTGCCCTGACTGGCCTTCATGACCGCACCACGTAAAAAGCCTAATGAGGCCTGCTTTTTCTTCGGATTATTCTTAAAATCGCTGATCGCCTGCGGATTGGCCGTCAGTGCCTGCATCACCCAGGCTTCCGTCTGGTTTTGATCCCGGACCTGCACCAGACCTAATTCCTGGGCCGCCTGAGCCGGATCAGCATCCACGTGCTTGACCAGATATTCAAATATTGGAACCGCGGATGTCGCGCTGATTCCGCCGGATTCAATAAGTTCCGCCAGTTTGGCGTATTGTTGCGCGGTAACGGGTAGATCACTGATTAACACTGTGGCGGCCTCGGCAGAAGCCGCTTCATTGGCTATTTTCGCCGCCGGCCCTAAAAAAAGATTGGTCAGCCGGCGCGCCGGCGCTCCCAGTGCTGCGGCACGATCAAATAAATCCGCCACATCGCGTTCTTCCGTCAGTGAGAATGCTTCCTTGGCGGACATGCCGAAGTTTTCCTGATACCGCTTTCTCCGGGCGATCGGCAACTCCACCACGCCGGCGCGCAGGTCATTGACCCATTGCGGTGCCACATGCAGCGGAACTAAATCCGGGTCGGGAAAATAGCGGTAATCATGGGCTTCTTCTTTTTCTCTCTGCAGCAGGGTCATGCCCTTGTCATCATCCCAGCCGCGGGTGGATTTTACCTTACTGGGCGCATCCTCCGGATGGGCGAGAAATTCGCCAAACTGCCGCTGAATTTCATAGCTGCACGCCCGCTCAACCGAGCGGAAACTGTTAAGATTTTTAACCTCGGTGATGGCTGTTTTAATCGTTTTACCATGATGGTAGATATGTAAATTGATATTAGGCTCAAACCGCATGTGCCCCTGCTGCATAATGCCGTGCGACACCGCCAGATACCGGCAAATTCTGCGGAGTTCCTCCCCAAAAAGCCGGGCTTCTTCCGGACTGTGCAGATCCGGCTCGGTGACAATTTCCAGTAATGGCGTTCCCGCACGATTCAAATCCACCAGAGATTCCGTCATGCCGGCTTCATGCATCAACTTGCCCGCATCTTCTTCCAGATGCGCCCGGCGTATACGAATTGTTTTACTGCTGCCATCAGGCAACGGTAGTTCAATAGCACCGGGACCGCATAGCGGTTGATCATATTGGCTGATCTGATAATTTTTTGGCAAATCCGGGTAATAGTAGCTTTTGCGGTCCCACTTGGTCTGCGCGGCAATTTGGCAGTTCAAGGCCAGGCCCACCATCATCGCCATTTCCACCGCGCGCTTGTTAATCACAGGTAATACGCCCGGCAGCCCCAGAATCACCGGGTCCACCTGCGAATTCGGTTCGCCGCCAAACCCATTGGCGGCTCCCGTAAACATTTTGGATTTTGTCGCCAACTGCACATGGATTTCCATGCCAATAAGCACCTTATATTGCGGTTCAACAGCACTGGTCGTGGACATTCATGAATCCTTACTTCTAATTACATTATTAACGGATGATGCCGGGGCCATCGGCCGCGGATTTCCGTGGCCCGGATTTTACCGCTTTTGCACTGTTGCCTCCAGCGTGGTGCGACGCATCCGCCTCGAAGTGTTTGTAAACCGTGGCGGCACCGCTGGTCATTTCGGAAAGTACGCGCCCAGCCAGGGCCAGCCCCGTGGAACGCCCGTCAACGGCCTTGTATCCCGGCCAAGCCAAGTTGGAAAAATGCTGTTCTTTTCCAATTAGAAAATGGAAACGCAAGACCATCCCTTTTGATGTCACCTGAACTGGGCGGCCGGAGCGCCTAACCTGAAACTCGACTCCGCGGTTGGTGGGCTGGCTGAGGGAGAATTGGCGCATTTCAAACGTCGTCAGGCTACCAATTTTCTTCGATCGAAGCAGCAACGCTCCAGTTTCAGTGCCGGCCAAGAACTTTGTGATGCCCGCGGCCGTGTGCAGGTAACAAGACCCCAATTGCTGAGCTAACGGGCGGGAGGCGTATGGATTGGTGGAAAATGGCATTCCCAACCGGTATACCCATCCATTTTCCGAATAGCGATGAACTGAAAACAACGCGCCAGCATGAATGTTCCCGGAATCATAGCGGTGTAACCGCGCGTTGCCGGACGAAAATGCTTCCAAGTGCTTCTGCCCTATTCGCAGCGCCATAAAAGGCTTACCGCTCAGGCTTCCAAACAACTGAATAACACGGGTTGTCGCGGCTAAATAGCCGAAAAATGCCGGCTTCCCCACGGCGCTGAAGTGCACGGTGATCTCGAATCCGGTCGGCTTGCGTGTCAGCCAGATGTCCACTGCGTGTAATGCCGTGACGCATTGTTGGAAGTATTTTCGATAGCTAAGACTTTCTGAAGCCAGCAAATTCAGATTCGTCACCCACGGGCTTTTGGGGAACTCTTTCACCGCGTTGAGTGCGGTCTGGCGGGCAGTGTCTGATTGGCGGAGCCGAAGTTCACAATAGCCAAGGATAAATGCTGTTCGAGCCGAATCCCGATGCAAACGGGCCAAGTCGTTGCCATAAGTGCAGGCCCGCTTCCATTGGCCGGTAGCAGCGTATAGCTGTTCAGCATCGCGCATTATTGTAGGATTTACGTGCCGGTGGTGACTCATGTGAATCAGATAGAGCGTCAGATACGGGCTTATTTCACTCTTTTTTATTCTCGTCAGTTTCTCAATGCGCTCGACGGGTGTCAGGCCGGGTTGGGCAAAAATGTGCCACACGCTTGCGAGCGTTTTATCCGATGCGGCCAGGGAGACGACTGCCCCGCGGAATTCCTGTGCGAGCTTGGCCCAACCCGCCTGCATGGCTATAGCCTCGCAAAAAACGGCGCTTACCCGGTGCCCGGTACCGAAGATATTGGCCCGGTCATTGGCATGTCCGAATTCCTGCAGGCCATAGTAAATGACGCGCAGGATCGCCGCTTCGCGCCCTGGGGTCATTCTATTGGCGTTGTGTTTGAGAAGTGCCTGGACTAAATTTCCGAACTTCGAAGCTGTGGTAAATCGCGTTAAGTCATAGCGCCCCTGCAGGCTCGAACCGTAGAACAGCACCAGTCGTCTTTCAAGCCTGCCGGCAACAATGGGTTGTTTTGCCAGCTTGGCCAACATGAATCCAGTAAATAATTTTTCCGGTGCAAGGGCAGAGTTGGGGTTTTTCCTGGACCACGCAAGCAACTTCTTCGCTTCTTGCCGCGCGGATGCGGAGAAATGGGGCGGAAGAGCCGGGCCGGTGCCGTTAAATGCGGGAGGCAACTTCGCCGGATATTTTATGAGGGCCTTTGCCTTAAGGGCGGCGATGTAATCATGGTCGCTGCCGTGCTCCAACGAAATAACCGTTGTCGTAAGGTTGTCCGAAATCCTAAACCATCCCGGCAGCAAGGCGGATGCGTCCTTAAGCGCGGCGGCCATGGATTTCTTTTGTTGGAGCACACCCCCGGCCGGCCACTTTGGCGGCGAGATCGCAAAATGCGGAGATGAACTCCCCACAAGGCTCAGCTCAGCGTGGTCGCCGCACGTCAATTTCAAAAGATGGTGCGTACGATTCAGCGTGGCGGAAATCTCCATCCATTTCGGATTTGAGATGCCTGCAATGA
>JAKAZF010000126.1 GCA_021826605.1 Planctomycetota bacterium
AGGGAATATAATCCGGCGGGGAATAACAAAATCGGATTGATCAGATACGCGATGGCTCGGAGTTGCTGCCTGTGAAAAAATGGGAAGACATAAGCAGGGATTGCTTACAAGCCGCAGTTTTGCTGCGTGACAAACATCCCCGCAGCAGCATCAGCCGAGCATATTACGCGGCATTTTCGGCGGTGGTTTGGCTTTGGTGGCGGCAGCAGGGCCGACCAGGTCCTGGCCTGCGTGAAACGCCTTCTCATCGTGAAATGCCAAAACTGGTGGAGCAGTTATTGCTGAAACAGGGAAAAAAGATTTCGCGGGAGTGCAGAAGGGATATGCTGCGGCTTTACCTCGACCGCCTAACTGCGGATTACCAGACTCAACGCGGAAAATCTTGTAATCCCAATGATGCCGGCAACGCCCTGCGCGTGGCCGCGTACATTATGAGATCTTGTGGAGTCTTGTCATGAAATGGAGCAAAAGAACCGTCCAGTCGCTGGTTCAGAAGTATTTAACAGGACACCAGCCCCGACGATTTAAATTGGCGGTTACAGAGGCGGTGCGCGATGGCGACTATTGGTACGTGCTTGTTGAGCCAAATAAGGATGATGTAAGAGCTTTTGATTTTAGTGAGAAACTGGCGGACACAGAAGAGGACATTCGCGACAATGTAAAGGGTGCTCCGAATCTGCTTTTGGTTCCGGTGCTGCCGACGGATCCCTATGATCGGTAATTCATTGATAATATCTCCCTTTTTATGGAGTTTTAACCATGGCTGAAACAGCAGTATATGATCGGATTAATGACTACGGTGCAGTGAAAATCGCCCTTGCCAGCCCGAACGATATTCGTTCCTGGAGCTTTGGTGAAGTTAAAAAACCGGAAACCATTAACTATCGCACCTACCGCCCGGAACGTGACGGATTGTTCTGTGAACGTATTTTCGGCCCGGAGCGTGATTGGGAATGTGCCTGCGGAAAATACAAGGGCACGAAATATAAGGGTGTGATCTGCGATCGTTGCGGGGTGAAAGTAACCCACAGCCGCGTACGGCGCAAACGCATGGGACATATCAGCCTCGCCGCCCCCATTGTTCATATCTGGTTTTTCAAGGCCATGCCCAGTCGCCTGGGCAACTTGCTGGATATGAAAACCAGTGATCTGGAAAAAGTGGTCTATTATCAAGATTATTGCGTGACCGATCCCGGCACGACCCCCTTGAAGAAAAAACAGTTGCTCACCGAAGAAGAGCACCGCGATGCGCGGGAAAAATATGGTGATTCCTTCAAGGCTGAAATGGGTGCTGACGCGGTGCGTTCACTGCTCAATGCGATGAATCTGGCGGACGTTTCCAGCCAGATTCGTGAAGGTATTGAAACCACCAACAGCAAGCAGAAAATTAAGGACTTCACTAAACGCCTGAAAATCGTGGAAGCCATCCGGCAGTCGCAAAACAAGCCCGAATGGATGATCTTTGAAGTTATCCCGGTTATTCCGCCGGATCTGCGGCCGCTGGTGCTTCTGGAATCCGGCAACTTTGCCACCAGTGATCTCAATGATCTGTATCGCCGAATCATCAACCGCAACAACCGCTTGCGCAAGCTCGTGGATCTTAACGCGCCGGAAGTGATCATCCGCAATGAAAAGCGGATGCTGCAACAGGCCGTTGATGCTTTGTTTGACAATGGTCGCTGCCGTCGGCCGGTGCTCGGGGCGTCCAATCGTCCGCTGAAATCCCTTACGGATATGATTAAGGGCAAGCAGGGACGATTCCGTGAAAATCTTCTGGGCAAGCGCGTGGATTACTCCGCTCGTTCGGTCATTGTCGTTGGGCCGGAATTAAAGCTGCATCAGTGCGGTATGCCCAAGAAAATCGCTTTGGAGCTTTTCCAGCCGTTTATTATTCGTAAGCTCAAAGAGCATGGCTACGCCGACACCATTAAGTCCGCCAAGAAAATGATTGAGCGGCGGGATCGGGAAATCTGGGACATTCTGGAAGAAGTCATCAAGGGTCATCCCGTGCTGCTGAATCGTGCCCCCACGCTGCACCGCATTGGTATTCAAGCCTTTGAGCCGGTGCTAATTGAAGGTAACGCCATTAAGATTCACCCGCTGGTGTGCAAGGGCTTCAACGCCGATTTTGACGGCGATCAGATGGCCGTGCATTTACCGCTGTCGGTAGAAGCGCAGGCGGAAGCTCAAATGCTGATGCTTTCCACGCATAACATTTTCTCGCCCGCCAATGGCTCGCCCATTATCGGTCCATCTCAGGACATTGTGATGGGGATTTACTATATTACCACGCTGCGGCACGGCGAACCGGGCTGGCGTGAAGCGGGCAAGGAACTGGCGTTCCATAATTATCATGAAGCGCTGCTGGCTTATGACCGCAAACAAATTGGCATCCATACGCCGATTCGTATTCGCATCATTCGTACCAAAGTTGTCACCGGCCAGGGCAAAGCGCCTGAAGCCGCGCCGGCTAACCGGGTCATTGTCTCTACCGTTGGTCGCTGCATGTTTAACGACATTTTAGCCCCGGCCATGCCGTTTTATAATTACACGCTGTCGAGCAAAGGCGGCAGCCGTGTGATTGCGGATTGCTATCAGTTGCTGGGTCGCCCGGCTACCATTGACCTCCTGGATAACATGAAGGAACTGGGCTTTAAGATGTCCACCTTGGCGGGATTAAGCTTCGGTATAACCGATCTGCGAATTCCCGCACGCAAGGGCCAGATCATCGATGAATCCCAGAAGAAGGCGGATCGGGTTGAGAAAAATCTTAACCTCGGTGCCATCACCGAACGTGAACGTTATAACCAGCTTCTGGACATCTGGGCACATGCCCGTGAAGAAGTCACCAAAGACATGATGCTGGAACTTGAACATGACACGCGCGATGAGAAAACCCTGACTCCCATGGCTCCCAAAGATCCCAAGGGCAAGCCGTATCTGAATCCTGTGTTCCTCATGGCGGATTCCGGTGCCCGCGGTAACGTCGATAACTTCCGGCAACTTGCCGGTATGCGTGGTTTGATGAGCCGGCCCTCCGGTGAAATCATGGAAACACCCATCAAGACTAATTTCCGTGAAGGTTTGTCCGTGTTGGAATATTTCACGTCCACGCACGGTGCCCGTAAGGGATTGGCCGATACCGCGTTGAAAACCGCGGACTCCGGGTACTTGACGCGTAAATTGGCTGACGTGGCGCAAAATGTCATTGTTTCGCAGCATGATTGCCGCACGCAAAATGGCATTCGGAAAAGTGCCATCTATAAGGGTGAACAGGTGGATGTGCCTTTGCGGGACATCATCATCGGGCGCTGTGCAGCCGATACCTTGATCAATCCGGTAACCGATGAGGTGATTGTCCGTGAGGCGCAAATTATTACCGATGTCATTGCCCGCAAGATTGAAGACTTGAACATTGAAACGGTTCGCGTGCGCAGCCCATTAACCTGCGAAAGCCCCACCGGCATCTGCGCTAAATGCTATGGCGTTGATCATTCCACCAACACACTGGTGGAAGAAGGCCTGGCAGCGGGCATTATTGCCGCACAGTCCATCGGTGAACCCGGCACGCAGTTGACTATGCGTACCTTCCACACGGGCGGTTCAGCCACACGTATTCTGGAAAAGAATGACGTGCGGGCCGGCGTTGCCGGTATTGTGGAATACCGTGATCTCAATGCAGTTGACGTTGTGGACGCCGAAGGAAATAAGCATATTGTCGTGCTCAAACGTAACGGCGAAATTGCAATTAAAGACTCCAAAGGTCGCGAACTGGAGAAATCCCGCGTTCCCTATGGTGCTTCGATCCTGGTGAAGGAAGGCGAAAATGTCCGGGGCGGGCAGCAGCTTTGCAGTTGGGATCAACACCGCACCCCCATTCTTGCTGAAAAGGGTGGCCGCGTGAAGTTTGAAGATATCCAGGATGGTGAAACCGCCCGTGCTGAAAGTGAAGGCAAGGGCGGAAGTAAACGTCTGGTGATTGTCGAACACCGCGGCGAACGCCACCCGCGTATCGTCATTGAAGATCCTTCGGATGGCAAGATTCTCGACTTCCATTATCTGCCCGCCAAGGCGCGTATTGACGTCGACGAAGGTCAGATTGTTCAACCGGGCAAGTTGCTGGCACGTCAGCCCCGGGAAATCAAGGGTACTTCGGATATTACATCCGGTCTGCCCCGCGTAACGGAAATCTTTGAAGCGCGGAAACCCAAGGATACCGCCATCATGGCCGAGATTTCCGGAACCATTGAACTGCGTTCCGATAAACGTCGCGGTAAGATGACAATCATCATCCGCGGCCCCGGCGGCGTGGAAAAAGAACACCATGTGCCACAGGATCGGCAGTTGCGCGTGCATACCGGCGATCAGGTGGAAGCCGGTGATTCCTTGATCGACGGGCCGCTGGTACCGCATGACATTCTTCGCATCAAGGGCGAAGATGCGCTTCAGCAGTATCTGCTGGGTGAAGTGCAGAATGTGTATCGCACGCAGAACCAGCGTATCAGCGATAAGCATATTGAAATTATTGTTTCACAGATGCTTCGCAAAGTTAAAGTCGAAAACCCCGGCGACACCAAGTTCCTGCCGTCGGAAGTTGTTGATAAGTTCAAGTTCCGCAAGCACAACGAAACGGTCGCCAGAATGCTGCGGATTGAAGATCCCGGCACCAGCGAGTACGCCGTTGGCCAATTGGTCAACCGCGATGAGTTGAAGGAAGTTGTTGCCGGCATTGAGGCCAAGGGCGGCACGGCTCCCAAAACCCGTCGTCCCAAGCCGGCGACTGCTAAAACCCTGCTGCTTGGTATCACGAAAGCCAGCTTGCAGAGCGAATCGTTTGTTTCAGCTGCCAGCTTCCAGGAAACCACCAAGGTGCTCACCGAGGCCGCCATTGCCGGTCGCGAAGATACCTTGCAGGGCCTGAAGGAGAACGTGATTCTTGGCCACCTGATTCCCGCCGGTACAGCATTCCGGCCATATCAGGATATGCACATTCTTCATCTTGGTGAACCTATTCAGGAATTGGAAATGGAAATCCCGGTTCCCATGCCGCCTCCGGAACCCATCGCCGCGGCCCCGGTCAAGGCCACACCGGTGGCCGAACCAGCCGGTGCCTGATCCGGTATTGGCATTGATTTGACGTTCCTGAGAGCCGATGGTGTTTACCGTCGGCTCTTTTTTTTCCCCGCCGCCGGACTGGCGGCCATAGGTGTTAAAGAGTATCCTGAATCCTATGAATCAAGGCGAATACCGAGTCGAACTGGATGTCTATAACGGCCCGTTGGAGCTGCTGCTTTTTCTCATAAAAAAAGAAGAAGTGGACATTCATGACATTCCCATCGCCCGCATCACATCCCAGTATCTGGCCCATGTTGAGCTGATTCGGCGAATTGATATTAATCTTGCCGGCGAATTTCTCGTTCTGGCCGCCACACTTATGGAAATCAAAAGTCGGATGCTTAATCCGCAGCCGGTGGTGGAAGGGCAGTCCGCAGTCAGCACCGGGGAGTTGTCCGATCCGCGGCGCGAACTCGTTGAGCAACTGCTGCAATACAAACACTTTAAAGACGCGGCCAATGCCCTGTCCCGTCGTGCCGATATGGAGCAGCAGCGTTTTGGCCGCAGCGGGTGCCGCGAGGCCGGGCGCACGCCCTTAGATATTGACGATATCAATTTATTTACACTTATTGATGCCTTTAGCGCCATCATGGCCAGCGTGGGCCATTCGGCTTTTGGTCACGATGTTGTTTACGACGATACCCCCATCAGCCTGCACCAGGCGGACATTCTTGATCGGCTCATGCGTGACGGGCCGCAGACCTTGCAGGCCATGTTCACGGGCCGCAAAAGCCGCTCCGAGATGATCGGGTTGTTTCTGGCGATGCTGGAACTCATTCGCATGAAAAAAATAATCATCGAACAAATCGATGCGGAAAATCCGATTGCGCTGCGAATAAATCCGGACGCTCCGGTTGTGGAAGTCGCGACGGTCGAACCCGCCAATGGTTCGGCTCCGGTGGCTGAGGATCCGTTAACATCCGGGCTGGAATCCTGAAAAACGGAAAATGCGTTTGACAGCCGCTTTGTAAAGTTGTATATTACCATTTGGTTAATTAACTTGGTGGTTTAATAAGGTTGCAAATGGATCAACTCAGTACAACATTTGGTGCGTTGGCCGACCCGACGCGACGGGCGATTTTATCCCGGCTTGCGTCCGGTGAATCATCGGTAACGGAACTGGCCGGCCCTTTTAACATGACGTTGCCGGCGATTTCCAAGCACCTGAAAGTTCTGGAAAAAGCGCATCTCATTTCGCGCAGCCGCACGGCGCAATGGCGTCCGTGCAGGTTGACTCCGGCCCCCTTAAAACATGCCGGCGGCTGGATTGAGGAATACCGGAAATTCTGGGAAGAAAGCCTGGATCGTCTGGAAATCTATCTGGAACAATTGCAGGAAGAAAAAGCGGATCATCCCCCGAAAAAAGCGTCCGGAAGGCGTAAAAAAGCACGCCTCGGAACCCGTCGCATGACGCGGCCTCAACGCAGTAAGCAAAATCATGCTTCAGGCGTGGACTAATGCGGAAAAGCTCGCGTATCAGTAGCACGCTGATACGAATTGTGTCGTAGCCGTCTACATAAGGACATCATGTATGAGTACATCACATTCTGTAAACAGACCATCGGATGATCGCGAAATTGTTATCATCCGGTTTTATGATGCTCCACGCGCCGCGGTGTTCAAAGCCTGGACTGATCCAAAAATTCTGCAGCAGTGGTGGGGGCCAAAGGGATTTACCAATCCGGTTTGCGAAGTTGATCCACGTGTTGGCGGAAGCTGGCGGATTGTCATGCGGGCACCGGATGGCACCGAATATCCCTGTGGGGGTGTGTATCGGGAAATTGTGGAACCGCAGCGACTTGTTTTCACCAACATCGCCACCGACAATGACGGCAAGCCTATACTGGATGGATTGACTACCGTTACGTTTGAAGATGGCGGTGGGAAGACAAAACTGACCCTGCGGACCGGTGCTCGGGCCCTGGTCGCTTATGCTGCGGATTATCTTGCGGGTATGGAAGTCGGCTGGAGCCAAAGCCTGAATCGTCTGGCACAACAATTTGCGGACCGGTAACTGACGACGTTCATCGTAGGAAGTAGCCCTGAATCCGGGTGGACGTTCTATTTTAAGGAGAACACACTATGCCAGCACCTGAAAATATCAACGGTGTCTCACGTACTGCCTTTCGCGTGGGATGGGTTATCAGTGCGTTGCCAGTGTTTCTGATGGGTGTCGGGGG
>JAKAZF010000127.1 GCA_021826605.1 Planctomycetota bacterium
TGGACGTGAATGTTGGGGTGACATTCATGAACTCTCCTTTGGGTTAAATCACTGTGATCCAGAACTGTATATGTAATTGTGCCAACTGGGTGCGGCGGAGTTAGAGTACCCGGAGAATGCATTAACTTCATTGACGTTGTAGGAAGGCCCAAAACTGAAAAAACACGGTGCATGGACGTCCGATGGCAGGGGAAGAGAAATTGGATTATAAAGTTCTACGGGCACATAAACCAATCCGAGCCCCTGACCATAAAGATAGCTTTGCATGACCGGCGGATTATTGGATGTACCATGTTCCATAATGTTGCTCTGATCACTGTATGTGCCATAATATATTGGGTAGTTGGGCATCCAACTTGTGACCAGCGGAGGGGGGATATACGTCGAAGTCCCCGGCGGCCCTTGTATTGCTTGCGGATATGGGTAGGTATTATCCGAAGGATTGGTGGCGTATGCCACAGGCGGATAGGTAAATCCGTCCGTATTATTAATTACTTCCTGGGCATCGGTGGCTGGCACATATTGAATGGGGTTGCCCCAAGCATCCAACAACTCAATGACACCTGTCATCCAAGGCCCACCGGTGTTATTTGAGGCGCTTGGCATGACGCCGCCGGGGGCCGGAAACATCCCAGTCACCACCATGGAGCTGGGCAGGCTCGTGAGGAAGTTTTTGTGCTGACGCCAGATCCCGCCGACCTGGTAGGCGTGCATCCGCTGGTAGCCTTCCATGAAAGTCAAAATGTCCGGCGGCATGACGCCACCGCCCTTATGGGCATACCATTGAGCCGCCGCCTGTAATCCCGCCAGTTCTGCTCTAGTTAACGATATTTGGGAGTTGGACTGCACTTGCGCACCAATGGCCAAAGTAATGGCGGCAAGAATGACGATGACCAGTACCACCACCAGCATTTCAATTAAGGTAAATCCGCGAGAGTTACGCATGGCGATACCTCTTGCCCATACAACACCTCGCAGCCCCCACTACAGTTCTTATATCGGATATTCTCGGAGATTAAATGAAAGCACTTAATAAGTTTCCGCGGTACCGCAATTGCTTTGGTATCTGCTGTTACCGCCGCGTTGCTCAAATACGATTTTTGCTTTCGAATCGCTTGAGATCAGTTCCCAGAAAAGTGCGTTATCGGTCGATAATATGTGTTATCGGCGGTAAAATTATTTCTAATGAACTCAGTGAAAAATTAGCTGATGGTGCGGATCCGACGGATTTTATCGAACCGGAAGGCTGGTGAATGGGCCAGCAAGAAACATCAGCGCATAGAAAGCCAAACTGACAACTAACAGCGACAGGCTGATTGTCAGTGCGGGTTTGGCCTTGGGAGAAATTCCGACGGCAATACCGGCAATAATGCAGCCCAAGAGATGCAATTCCAGATCCAAAGCTCCGGCGAAGCCATAATCTGCAATCGGCGCATGCGGCAAATAATTAAAGTGCACAATCCAGTTGGCAATCATGCAGACAACGCCGGCCAACAATAGCAACAGCCACGCCAGAATGTGCATTGGGGCGGCGGACGCGTGGTCTTCATGGCAGGGGGTGAACGATGCGGAATCAAGGGTTAATATCTGCTGACTCATCGGCGGTTCCTTAAATATACAATCCAGATTGTAGTGTGAACATGGCATGACAAGCAAGCGCGCGTGAAGCAACACGCGCGTGAAGCAAAGCATCCGGGGGGGGCGTGGCAATTAATCCGAACCAGCACACCGGGACGCCTCATCCCGTTGCACAATCTGAAATTTGAAATCCCAAATTCCCTCATAGCCTCGCGCCTGCACCGCACCTTTTGCGCGGCAGCCACCGGTGTTGAGAAAGGAGTAAGTAGACCGCAGGGGCGCGGCATTCTTGGCGACAGCCTATCCTCTTGCTTTAGCCGAATTTGCTCTACTGTTCACCTGTTCTACTCACACCTGCTCTAATCGGGCCGCGGCCCGATTCGCTCTACTGTTCAACTCTCTCCTAATCCCTGCTCTGCGGCAACAGCCGCCGCCGCGTGAGCTTGCACCGCTCGCTTTCCAGGCAATAGCCCGGGAAATACTGCCAGTCCCATTGATTTGCCTGTCCGATATTTTACTGATACCGTATAGTTGTAGGAGCGGTGGTGCCGAGGTGTTCATGACAGCATGGAACCCCGGCGAATCTATTTGGAGATTTCGAATGCGGCCGATGATCCGGAAACTGGTGAGAAAACCGAAAATCCGTGTTCCGGTCGAAATGGGGCCACGCGCGGTGCCAAATCCCAATTTATTGCCCCCTACCAGCGGCGACATTGATGAAAAATAGCCCCCGTGCGATGCAATTATGCTTACCTGATTTAGGAGTTTTTTATGGACAAGCTCGCTTTCCTCGATATAGCGCGGCGTGATTTTCTAAAACTATGTGGAGCAGCGGCTACGGCGACGGTATTCGAATCCGTGCTGCCGGGATGTTCGGGCGCAGGGCCGATGAACTCTTCCGCCTTGCCGGGCGCGGTTTCTTGTATCACGCGGACGCACCGCCCTCTTGGAATGGTGCGGCCCATTATTGGAACCGGCTGGCATGGCCATACCTATCCCGGGGCGACATTGCCGTTTGGGCTTGTGCAAGTAAGTCCGGACACGGCGGGCCCTCCAGAGGCTGATTGGGCCGGCAATGGTATGAATTGCTACGGATGGGATCATGATTCCGGCTATCACTATCCCGACAACGCGGTTCTGGGGTTCAGTCACACGCATTTGCAGGGCACGGGTGCGGTGGATTTGGGCGATGTTCGCCTTATGCCCGTCGTGGAGGGGGCCAATTGGGGCTGGCTGCCGGGCAAGCCCGGCGGTGAGCATGAAGCGCAGTTGGAGGCACTTGGCCCGCAAACCGGCTGGGTGTCCAACCGCGGATCGCATGGGTACGCCTCGCGTTTTTCACATCAGCACGAGGTGGTGCGGGCGGGGTATTACAGTGTGTACCTGCAAACACCATGTGTTAAAGCGGAACTGACCGCGACCACGCGCTGCGGCATGCAACGGTACAGCTATCCATCTTCGCCGAAGGATGTGCGACAGGGCGTGCTGTTGAATCTCGTTCATGGACTGGGTCGGCAAGTTAAGGTTTATGATGCGGAACTGACTGTTGAAAGCCCCACGCGCATCAGCGGAAAACGTTGCACGCATGGCTGGGCCAAGGACCGGCAGGTCTATTTTGTCATGGAGTTTTCCCGACCGGTTGTGTCCATGGATGTCAATGTGGATGGGAACATCAGCGCGGCTTCTTCGGTCAGGCGCATTTCGGCGAAGGATATCAAAGCCATATTATGCTTTGCGGCAAGTTCGGAACCACTGGTGATACGAGTGGGAATTTCCGGTACCGGTGTTGCGGGCGCAAAAAAAAATCTGGCTCTGGAAATTCCGCATTGGGATTTTGACGCGGTACATCAACAGGCGGAACAGACATGGAACGAGGCTCTGGGCGCTCTGGAAGTGAAGGCCTCCGATGCGGCTTTGGCCCAGTGCGTTTATACCGGTGCCTACCATGGCATGACGGCTCCGGCAACATTTAATGATGTCGATGGAACGTATCGCGGACAAGATCACAAAAATCATCCCAATCCCGGCTTTACAAATTACACCACGCTTTCGATATGGGATATTTATCGCGCCCAATTCCCTTTCATGATGCTGATGCAGCCGCAGCGAACGGATGATGTTATCAACACGCTGCTGGTCGATTACCAGCAACTGCGTCAACATTCTTTGCCGATCTGGCCATTGTGGGGAAATGAGACCTGGTGTATGACTGGGTTTCATGTAGTGGGCATGATTGTGGGGGCATATACACGCGGATTCCGCGGTTACGATGTCAACGCGGTTTACGCGGCCATGCGGGATACCGCTATGGTTGGCTCCACACTTAACAATAATAAACAACTGCAGGAGCAGTTCAGACATTTTGGTTTCGTACCCACCGGCCCCAATAAGCAATCCGTATCCGTTACGTTGGATTTTTCCTACGATTACTGGTGCATGGGAGCCATGGCGGAATTGCTCGGCAAACATGATGACGCGCGGATGTTTTATAAGCTAAGCAAGAATTACAAGAACCTTTTCGATCCCGTGACAGGATTTATGCGGGGTAAAACCGCCGCCGGAATCTGGCGGCAGCCTTTTGTGCCGGATCGGCAATATCATGCGGACTATACCGAAGCGGATGCCTGGCAGGCCACATTTAATGTGATGCAGGATGTGCAGGGACTCATTGAATTATTTGGTGGGGATGAACACTTTATTGCCAAACTTGACGCTTTGTTCACCGCTCCATCCAAAGTGTATAACTCGCAGCCGGATATCAGTGGGCTGGTAGGGCAGGACGCACAGGGCAATGAGCCAAGTAACCATATTCCTTACTTATATCCATTTGCCGGGGCCGCGTGGAAAACGCAGTATTGGGTACGCAGGGTCGCGGCACTCTACAACAATACTCCGGCGGGGATTCCAGGTAATGACGATTGCGGTCAGTTGTCGAGTTGGTTTGTGCTTACCGCGCTGGGGTTCTATCCGGTCAATGCCGCTACGGGCGTTTATGTCATCGGCAGTCCATTGATCAATCGGGCAAAGATACACAACCCGGCCACCGGAACGACATTCACAATCATCGCCGAAAATAATTCCGCGGACAATTGTTACATTCAAAGCGCCAATCTCAACGGCCGGGAGTTGACGCGATCCTGGTTTATGCACGCTGATATTGTTGCAGGTGGAGAACTGCATTTCCGCATGGGCCGCCAACCCAACAAGGACTGGGCGACGGCCAAAACGGATCGACCGCCATCGGGCCTGGTGTCGGTTTCGTAAAATATATTCAGCTTCCGGTGATGCTTCTGCAACGGCGTGGAAAAGTGAATATTATTCAGGGGATGATTTATGAACAGTCCTGTTCGCAATGATATTGCTCGACGTAATTTTCTCAAGGCATGTAGCGCAGTGGCCACCGCAACCGCGATTAACGTGCTGACATCCGGATGCTCATCTATAGAGGAGGCTAATCCTATCGCCTCATCAGGCGCGGACCATGACACCACCAATCAGGGCCGATGTGCTGAGCAGCCTTGGCCCATTATAGGAACCGATGGCTACGGCCGCACATTTCCCGGAGCGATGGTTCCGTTTGGCCTGGTGCAATTGAGTCCGGATACCGCAGGACCAGCAGAAACGCAATGGTGGCGGAAGGGTCGCAATGTGGTCGTTTATCCATGGGAACATTGCGCGGGCTACTTTTATCCTGACAATGTGATCCGCGGATTCAGCCATACGCATCTTTCAGGAACGGGATGCCCGGAGCTCGGCGATGTATTACTTATGCCGAATGTGGGGCCGGTGCGATGGGATGCTGGCGGTGCGGGCTGGCAGCACGATGCCCAAGACCAAGCCATCGGACCACATTCCGGTTGGGTTGCACGAGATCCGGGTTATGCGTCACGGTTTTCCCACGAGCACGAGACTGCGCGAGCCGGATATTACAGCGTGCGACTCCAGAATTCCGGCATTCTGACTGAGCTAACGGCAACCACCCGTTGCGGGATGCACCGTTATACCTTTGCCGCCAGGCACAAGGGGCATGTTATTCTCGATCTGGTACATTCCCTTGGCTCAACCGTCTTTGAAGGGCAGATCAATATTGAAAATACCACGACTATCAGTGGCTATCGTGGCACACGCGGGTGGGCACCAAATCGACATGTCTATTTTGTTTTGGAATTCTCGCGCCCATTTGAATCCTGTAGCGTGCGAAGGAACGGGAAGGTTCAGGCCGGAAGTGTCGGCGTGGTTTCCGGGCCAAAACTAAAAGCCGCGTTCAATTTTTTACAGAAAGCCCAGACACCGCTGGTGATAAAGGTGGGAATTTCCGGAACCGGCATTGAAGGTGCCAGGAAGAATCTACAGGTGGAAATTCCACACTGGGATTTTGACCGGGTGGCCGCCGAGGCCGCGGGCCAGTGGAACAATGCGCTAGGCGTCCTTGATGCGACATTACCTGGAAAAGCACTGATGCAGACGTTCTACACCAGTGCCTATCACGGCATGGTCGGCCCGACCACGTTTAACGATGTGGATGGGACGTACCGGGGTGAAGATCACAACAATCATAGGAACTCCGGATTCACTAATTACACCATGATTTCAATCTGGGATATTTATCGCGGAGAATTTCCCTTTATTATGCTTACTCATCCGCATCGCACCAATGACATCGTTAATACATTCCTGGCGGATTATCGGCAACTCAATGCTCATGCATTGCCGGTCTGGCCGTTATGGGGTGACGAAACATGGGGGATGACCGGTTTTCACGCCGTCGGCATGATTGTAGGGGCTTATACACGCGGATTCCGCGGCTATGACGTGGAGGCGGTCTACGCGGCCATGCGGGACACGGCTTTGATGGGCGCTACCGCAAATGGCAGCCGAGAATTACAGGCTGAGTTTTGCAAACATGGGTTCGTGATTTCCGGCGCGGCGACAGCCAGTGAGTTGATCAGTGGTGATTTAGGCAAACAATCCGTCTCCCGTACACTGGATTTTGCCTATGACTATTGGTGTGTTGGAGCGATGGCGGAACTGCTGGGAAAACATGACGATGCCAGGATGTTCTATCGCTACGGCCGGAATTATAAAAATCTTTTTGATCCAAAGACCGGATTTATGCGCGGCAAAACCGCGGATGGAAAATGGCGGGAGCCATTCCGTCCCAGTGAGGAATATTGGGCTGATTACACTGAAGAAGATGGCTGGCAAACCACGTTCAATGTAATGCAGGATGTGCAGGGACTCATTGAATTATTTGGTGGGGATGAACACTTCATTGCCAAACTCGACGGCCTTTTTACCGCGCCATCCCACATTCGCAACTTCGACGTGGATATTACCGGAATGGTCGGTCAGGATGGTCAAGGCAACGAGCCGAGCAATCATATTCCCTACCTCTATTGCTTTGCCGGGGCCGCGTGGAAAACGCAGTATTGGGTACGAAAAATTTTGGCCCTGTACAATAATTCGCCCAAGGGGCTTCCGGGGAATGACGATATTGGGCAGACGTCCAGTTGCTTTACCCTTGGCGCGATGGGGTTCTATCCGGTCAATGCCGCTACGGGTGTTTATGTTATCGGCAGTCCGTTGATCAATCGGGCAAAGATACACAACCCGGCCACCGGAACGACATTCACAATCATCGCCGAAAATAATTCCGCGGACAATTGTTACATTCAAAGCGCCAATC